>JAESTF010000063.1 GCA_016763795.1 Flavobacteriales bacterium | reverse complement strand
GAATTATATACAGAGCATTAGGTATTCCTTCTGAAATGTTTACGGTAATGTTCGCATTAGGAAGATTGCCAGGTTGGATTGCACAATGGAAAGAAATGATTGAAGATGGTGCTCCAATTGGAAGACCAAGACAGATTTATACAGGTGCAACAGATAGAGATTTTGTTGCTATCGCAAACAGATAAAAGATAAGTATTTATAAAGCCTCCGATTTTTTTCGGAGGCTTTTTTATGCTCATAACTTTGCATACCATTTGTGTAAAATTTATTAATAACCGAACCGAATATCTTACATTTGTTTTTATGGATTTATTGCATGTAAAAAGAGTTTATAAAAGTTATGCGAATCATAAAGCGTTGCATAATATTTCCTTGCATGTTAAGGAACAAAGTATCTTCGGATTGCTTGGCCCCAATGGAGCAGGGAAAACAACATTGATTAGAATTATCAATCAGATTACGGGGCCAGATAAAGGAGAGGTGTTTTTTGGAAAAGAAAAATTAGCCCAAAAACACATTGCTCAGATAGGTTACTTACCTGAAGAAAGAGGTTTGTACAAAAAAATGAAAGTTGGAGAGCAAGCGTTGTATTTGGCTCAACTTAAAGGCATGAGTAAAAGCGAAGCCAAACAGAAACTAAACCAATGGTTCGAAAAATTTGAGATTGATGGCTGGTGGGATAAAAAAGTAGAAGAACTTTCTAAAGGGATGGCTCAAAAAGTACAATTTATAACTACTGTTTTACATGAACCTAAATTGTTGATTTTAGACGAACCTTTTTCTGGATTTGATCCAATAAATACAAACCTGATTAAGAAAGAAATTTTAGAGCTCCGAGATAATGGTTCTACCATTATTTTTTCTACACATAATATGGAGTCTGTAGAAGAAATTTGTGATGACATTGCCTTAATTAATAAGTCAAGAAAGATATTAGATGGCAATGTTGCTGAAATTAAAGAAGCCTATAAATCTAATGTGTTTGAAATTGTTTTTGTTGGAAATATGATTTCTTTTTCTAATGCCTTGTGGACTGGTTTTGAAATTTTAGAATCGAATCAAATGAATGGCAGAATGCATGTGAAAATTAGAGCTGCAAAATCGAGCGATGTCAATCAATTAATTAAAACAATAGTAAACGATGTACAAATTATTTCGGTAAATGAACTTACTCCAAGTATGAATGATATTTTTATTCAGAAAGTACAAGAAGTTATGCCGGAGACATTAGAAGAGGAGGTTGCAGGTGAATAAAATTAAACTAATAATAGCAAGAGAATACTTAACAAGAGTTAAGAAGAAGTCATTTATTGTTATGACTTTGTTAGGTCCAATTTTAATGGCAGCGTTAATGATTGTCCCAATTTGGTTGGCAACTAAAGATAAAGATATTCAGATTATTGAAGTGATTGATGAAACAGGAAAGTTTATCAACCAGTTTGAAAATACAACAACATTGTTGTTTGAACATCAATTTACAAATATAGACTCTGCAAAAGCAAATTTTTATGATACAAAATACACTTCAATCCTCCACATAACGAGTGTAGAGCAAGAGTCGAAGGTTAAAATGTATTATAAAAAGCAACCTGGAATTTCTACCATTCAGAAAATAAAGCATACCATAGAAAACGGAATTAGAAACATTGATTTAGAGCATAAGTTTAAAATTACAAAAAGTCAGATAGAGGCAAGTAAACCTATTGTCGATATAGAATCTATTTCTTTAGACATAGAAGGAGAGGAAGAATCGAAAGATGTAGGAATTAGTACTGCTCTTGGAATGGGAGGAGCAGTAATGATTTACTTTTTTATTTTTATGTATGGTATACAAATTATGCGAGGAGTAATTGAAGAGAAAACGAGTAGAATAGTTGAAATTATTATTTCGTCAGTTAAACCTTTTCAGTTAATGTTGGGGAAAATTATTGGAATTGCATTGGTTGGGTTAACACAATTTTTAAGCTGGATAATTCTTACAGGAATACTTTATTCGGTAATCATGGCTTTTGTTGTAGGAGGAGATATGGAAGCTCTTTCTCAAGGACAACAAGCTTTAGATAATCCAGAAGTTCAAGAGGCACTAAAATCTATGGGTGGAGCAGAAAGCTTAACACCAAAAGCAATGATCGATGGAATTATGTCAGAAATCCCATTAACCAAATTATTAGTATCGTTTTTATTTTACTTTTTAGGAGGTTACTTATTGTATGGAGCATGATTGGCGGCAGTTGGATCTGCGGTGGATAGTGAAGCAGATTCTCAGCAATTTATGATGCCCATTACCATTCCGTTAATATTTTCATTTGTAGTCGCTCAAACAGTTATGGAAAATCCAGATGGGCCTTTAGCTTTTTGGTTGTCAATATTCCCGTTAACATCTCCAATAATAATGATGGTTCGTATTCCTTTTGGAGTAGAGATATGGGAATTATTGCTTTCTATGAGTTTGTTAATTTTAGGGTTTATAGGCGCAACGTGGATGGCAGCAAAAATTTATCGTACAGGAATATTAATGTATGGTAAAAAAGTAACATACAAAGAGCTATGGAAATGGCTTTTTTATAAAGGATAAACTTAGTGCATGGTTTTTGGTATATAGTTTTTAGAACTAACCAAGTACCAATAACTATAAACCAAACACCAAATTATGGCAAGTATATTAATTATAGATGACGAAAGACCAATTAGAAATACACTAAAAGAAATTTTAGAGTACGAAAAATTTAAGGTGGATGAAGCGGAGGATGGTTTAGCTGGTTTAGAGAAAATTAAAGCAGGAAAATATGATTTAATTATGTGCGACATTAAAATGCCAAAAATGGATGGTATTGAGGTGTTAGAAAAAGCGGTTGATTTAGGAATTGATACACCAATTGTAATGATTTCTGGTCATGGAACTATTGAAACCGCGGTAGAAGCATTAAAAAAAGGGGCTTATGACTTTATTTCAAAGCCTTTAGATTTAAACCGCTTGTTGGTTACTGTTCGAAATGCAGTAGATAGAAAAGAATTGGTACAAGAAACTAAAAAGTTAAGGAGAAAAGTTAGTGGAGGAAAAGGCGAAACAGATATCGTAGGAGAATCTGAAGGAGTAAAGCAAGTAAAAGAGATGATTGAAAAGGTTGCTCCAAGTGATGCAAGAGTCTTAATTACCGGAGCTAATGGAACAGGAAAAGAATTAGTAGCCAGAAGTTTACATGAAAAATCAGA
Organism: Flavobacteriales bacterium; assembly: GCA_016763795.1. Classification (GTDB taxonomy): domain Bacteria; phylum Bacteroidota; class Bacteroidia; order Flavobacteriales_E; family Vicingaceae. The sequence goes on along the minus strand of JAESTF010000063.1, from coordinate 1,725 downwards.
TAGAAATAAACAACCTTTTGTTGAGGTAAATTGTGCAGCAATTCCATCAGAGTTAATAGAGAGTGAGTTGTTTGGACACGAAAAAGAAGCGTTTACATCTGCGATAAAACAGCGTAAAGGTTGTTTTGAACAAGCTGAAGGTGGTACACTGTTTATGGATGAGATTGGAGATATGAGTTTGTCTGCACAAGCCAAAGTGTTAAGAGCATTACAAGAAAGTAGAATAACGCGTGTTGGAGGAGAGAAAGAAATTAAAGTAAACGTAAGAATACTCGCTGCAACCAATAAAGATTTAGTAAAGGAAATTGCAGCAGGAAATTTTAGAGAAGATTTATATCATCGGTTAAGTGTTATTTTAATTCATGTACCTTCCTTAAATGATCGAAAAAATGATATTCCAATATTAGCAGAGTATTTTTTAAAGCAACTGTGCCAAGATCATGGAAGAGAACTTGAATTTGATAAAAAGGCATTAGACGAATTACAAGAAGTAAACTGGACAGGTAATATTAGAGAATTACGAAACATTGTTGAACGTTTGGTAATTCTTTGTGAAGGAACTATTACTGCAGCAGACATTAAAATGTATGCAAACCCGAAAGGATAAAAGGTTCATAATATGTGTTTAATGTTTCGTATCTGAAATGTTGGATAATTTATTAGTACTTACGTTTCAGATTGGTACTTAGCCAAATAGGAATATTTTATTTTTATGGGGAGGCTAAATTTTATATTGGGTGGATTTTGTAAATAAGAAAGGGCGTTTAGATTAGTGCCAAACGCCCTATATTTTATATATCATTGTTGGAAGGAGTTATTTTTCAACTTCTTTCTTTAGAGCTTGATTCATTGAGTTTAACATTTTTACCGCATCTGTGCATAATTTCCCCCAAAACATAGAAACCATTATTCCTTTGTAGATTTCTCTTTGAGTAAAAAGAGTTCCTTCTTCAGTTTCTTTAAGTTCAATTATTCTATCAGCTGAAAACATAAATTTTGCGATCATTATTGCTGAAAAGGAGAACTTTTTATTCTTTTCTAACTCAATGACAATAGCTTTATATTTTTTGCTTGCATTCCCTTTAGAATCAGCCATTGTAATTGATAATTCTCCACCAACATCTAGTTTACCATAAATATTGTTTACGATTGGATTCCATTTTGGCCAATTGTCTAAGTCCATAAGAGTTTCCCAAACCTCATTTGGTGTTGATGAAATTATTATTTCAGTATTTATTTCTTTCATTGTTTAACTGTTTAATTCTGTAAGAAGTGTATCAAGTCTCTCAAAAACAGAGCCCCAACCATTCATAATTCCCATTTTTTCTTGTTGAATTTTGTATTCTTCAGTTGGGTGTACAATATTGAATATAAAATTGGTTTTACTTCCATCTTTTTCGAACAATGATTGTATTTCTACACCTTCTGTCATTGGCCTAAAGTTGGCTAGAGAAATGATTTTTACAAGCTTTATAATCTCTGTATATTCTCCATCTGCGATAAATTCTTGACCATTTGGCATAGGCATAGAATACTTCCATTTTCCACCAACACTAAAATCGTGTTCAATTATTTTGGTTTCCATACCTTTAGGACTCCACCATTTTGCAATATGTTCTGGCTGTGTCCAAGCTTCCCAAACTAGTTCAATTGGGGCATTAAATGTTCGGTTTATTGTTATTGTTCGTTTTGATTTATCCATTGTCTTTATTTTTTGTTTTTAAT
>JAESTF010000062.1 GCA_016763795.1 Flavobacteriales bacterium | reverse complement strand
CAAAGAATAGATATTCATTATTTACGGTCTTTATAATCACCGTGTTCCCTGGAACATAGGCAGGGTTCAATTCTCCAGGGGTATTGTCTTTTATGCCATCAACAACCAATACAATCTCACCATCAGCAGGCGCAATCAATTCTTTCCCAAAAGCATAATAATCTTCATTGGTTTGTCCATTCGTTTTAAAGGAATTTCTTTTTTCATCTCTAATCACAAAATCAAACGCATTTTTTTCTGCTTGACTGATCACATGGTAATTCAATTTTTTGGTATCGCCTCCCCAAAAAACGGTCCATTCTTCTTTAAAAGGAAGTATCAATGGTGTGGTGTTGCGATCTATTTTTGGCAGACTTACATCTTTAAAAGGAGTTATAGCAAAACCATTGATCTTAGAATTGTTATCGATTGAAAGATTGAGCGCATATGTGGCGCGTTCAAAATTTGTTTTATACACGGCAACAGTTCCATTTTTATAGCTTATAAACTCTCGTTTGGTGATTTTTCCAGCCTGTGCTTTCAGATTTGTTAAAAATGGCGCTAATTTTTCTAGTGGTACTGCAATTTTCATGTTACTTGAAAACTGAGAGAAAATAGCTTCAAAACTACTCGTATTATAATTTTTTTCGAAATCTTCAGCAACCACTTTATAGGCCGATTTTTCAGTCTGAGCCATTGTCAAGTTCGCTATTAAAAGAACAATGCTAATTGATATAATTTTTTTCATGAATTCTAAATTTATATTTTTTGATAGAATATTTTTAAAACTGGTTTGCCTTTTCTATTCTCTATTAGAGTTAGTGGCACGAGTTATACGAATATTACAAAAAAATATTTTCCTTTAAAAGAAGAATATTACAATCCTGTTGCGCCTCGTTGTGAACTGGGGCGTTCTATTATTAGATCATTTGTTTTGAATTTGGTATAGGGAGTTTAAAACAACTAGTTAATTACAAGAATTTCCCAATAAGCTCTAAAAGATAGCTGTGGTTCCCAGTTTTTTCTCCTCCATTTCCTAGAATGACAATACTAAATTTTCTTGCTCTATTGATTAAAAACAACGTACTAAACCCATCATGCCCTCCAGTATGCATAAATGCATTGGTATCTTCTGAAGGAGGCAGTATCCATCCATAACCATAATGATTTCCACCCATTACCTCTATGTTGGGAGAATAATGTTGCAGCATTAACGACATGGTTTCTTCTTTAATTAGTGCATTGTCAAGAATGCCATTTATAATTAGATGCAAATCGTTTAAAGAGCTTACCATTGCATTAGAACCTGTAATGTAAAACGCAACACCTTCTAAAGTACTCAACTTAAATTTCGCATAATTTAAAGCAGTATTTGGTTTTGCTATTGCCTGTTTGTCGGCAATATAACTATTGGTCATGTGTAAAGGTTCAAAGATCTGTTTATGCATGTATTTAGAAAAACCAAGTCCAGAAATTCTACCTACTATTTCTGCTAAAAAGGTATACCCAGAATTGCTATAATCTTCTCCTTCTCCAGGGATAAATTCAAGTTCTGTGTGCGTTTTAAAATAGTCAACAAGCGTTGCGTCTGTTGCCCCTTTTATAGCGGTGTCTAAATGTAAATCGGCCCTCCAATCTGATATTCCAGACTGATGGGTTAACAAATGGTGAATGGTAATTTTTTGCCATGTATCTGATAGCTCTGGTATATAGTCTCGGATTGAATCATCAAGAGACAAAAGCCCTTTTTCATACAATTGCATAATGGCAAGTGCCGTAAAAGATTTGCTTACAGAAGCCAACCTAAATCCACTGTCAGAATCTATGTTTTGTTCTGTGTTTATATTGGTTATTCCTCTCGCTCCAGCATACTTTACAATACCATCTTGTACTACTAAAATGGCCATTCCAGGTGCTGTTGGAGGGATGTTTGCATCCAAATAAAAATCCAATGTTTCTACTAATGTTTCTTTTTCGCCTGTCTCGTTAAATTCAAATTGCTGAACCGAGCAAGAATTTAGAAGGGCTACAAGGGGATGTAGAAGAGGTGTTATAGATGTACTCGTAGCCTGTTGTTTATCATTTCCATTTTTTTTGAACAACAAATATCGGTAGTTTCAAGCACATTTTTGTTTACATAGGTAAAGAAGTTTTGCTTAGCTTTTTTTACTAAGTTTATTTCTAAGTCTGCTAAGTTGAGTTGCAGATATACCTAAATACGATGCAATATGGTATTGAGGAATTAATTGTTCTAATGAAGCAAACTGATGTCTGAACTTTAAATAACGTTCTGTAGCATCTTGAAGCGCCATTTCTAACTCTTTTCTTTCTTTTTCTAAAAAATAAAATTCAGCTACTTTTCTTCCCAGTCGTTCCAAGTCATGAAATTTAGCATATCTAATTTCAAGCTCATTATAATTTACAACCCAAATTTTACATGCTGTGAGTGCTTGCTGTGGAATTAAATTTTTCTCTTTAGTTAAAAGAGATGAATAAGCCCCAATTAAACTAGGCGCTACAAAGAATTGTTTATTATATTCTTTCCCTTCACTGTTCGTGAAAAAAGCGCGTACACATCCTTCTTCAAGAAAAGCAATTTCGGTTGCCGGTTTGTACTCTTTCACAAAATATTCTTTTGTAGATAAGGTTTTAGGTTTAAAAAGAACTGATATTTCTTTCCATGTTTCCTCTGATAACGGAGATATTTCGTTCAAATAGTGTTTAAGTGATTCCAATCTATACTGTGCTTAGTTAATGCAAAACGAGTCTCTTTTACATGACTTATTTTAGAAGTTACCAAGTTAAAATTTTTAAAGGTAGTTTGCAAGTGTGCAAATGCCTGATTTTTTAATTTTCAATTCTCATTTATTGGTAAAATAACGAAACTACTTCAGGTTTTTTAATTGCGCTAATACACATAAAAGCGGGGAACTCATTCAGTTCTTTATAATGTTTCGGGTCTCGTTTTTCAAACTCTTTTACGGGTTTAGGTTCTACCAATTGATCAATATAAAAACCATTATTTGTCACCGGGCTGATGCAAGCGTGCAAAGACCTTCTGTAACTAGGTACTTCTACTGGTTTTCCAAAACCAGACCAGGTACATTTTACAGGTTCTACGGCAAAGTATTGGGTGGATTTAAAATAGTTATACTCAAAAAAAGGATGTTCTATAGAAATTACCAAGCAACCGTTGGGTTTTAATAAGCGATAAAATTCTTGAATTGTTGTATTCCAATCTTTTATATAATGCATGGCTAATGCGCACAGGGCGCTCACGCGCGTGCTGCCGCTCATCGAGCGCGGAGCGGGCCTGCT
>JAESTF010000012.1 GCA_016763795.1 Flavobacteriales bacterium | reverse complement strand
TATTGTTCATAACGAAGCTATTGTGGAGTTCGATAATCGTATGGAAAAAAGAATCGCAACCATGAAAGTGGAGGGAAGACCTTTTGGACATTCTGCAATGTCAAGAGCAGTTGGACTACCAGCGGCCATTGCTTCTAGATTGATAATTGAAGGAGCAATCCGATCAAAAGGTGTTTTAAAGCCAATAACAGAAGAAATATACAAACCCATATTAGCGGAATTAGCAGAAAATGGTTATAAATTCGAGCACAAAACACACGTGATTTAATAAAATCATACACCCAAAATAGCTAAAACCATGGCTCCTTAATAGAGCTATGGTTTTAGCCAAACATTATAACCCTTTTGAAAATTTCACATACTTGTCTTATCTTGTAGTTATTGGTAATACATTTCACTTCGCTTAACGTATTACCCAAAAAACTTCTAGCTATAAAACTACTTATACGTCTTTAACCCTTCTTTTACTTCTTCTATTCGAGCTAATTTATTTACCCTTCTCAACCCTATTGCTGTTTTAGTAAAATAGGTATGTGCTTCTAAAAATTTCACTTGTAACTCATCCCATTGTTTATCGGACGAAATAATATCTCTTTCCATTAATTCTCGTTTCAACTTATCTGCAATAGGATGAAACTCATCTCCGCCCAAATAATCTAAATCAGCATCGCAAATAATTTGTTGCAAATGTGTTTGGGGTTGCTGAGGCACCTTAGTCGCCTGTATTAACCCTCTTATTTTATCTATTTGATCTTGAGTATATCCAAACCTGGGCAACACTTCTTCTGCCAAATCTGCTCCTATATCTTCATTATTCGCATATTGTTTTACAAATCCTGCATCATGGTATAGGGCAGCCGTTTTTAATAAAAAAATATCATCTCCTTCAATTCCCTCCATTAATGCTAAACGCTCTACTGCAGCACAAACATCTGTAGTGTGTCTTAAATCATGATAATGTAAATTATTTGACAACTCTTTCTTTAATCGTTCAACAATATATTTTTCTGCTTTACGATAATGTATACTACTGTATATATGTAAATCAATGTATTTTTGAAACAATTCATTTGGCACAACCCCTTTTCCATCAATAGATAGTTCAGGTTTAATGCTATGCACAAAATACATATCAATTTTACCCTTGTTTTTTGCCTTAATTTCACCTCTATACTCACAAGTAAAAAACTCTTTTACCAACTCATAAGTTACACCAGAAATATTTACTTTACCTACACTACTCGCAGCTTCAATTCTGCTCGCAATGTTTACACTATCTCCCCAAATATCATAAGCAAATCGTTTAATACCAACAACTCCAGCAATTACAGGTCCTGTATGAACGCCTATTCTTAAACCCCATCCTTTTTCCCCACCTTCTTCCTTAGCTTTATTATAGACCTTCATAAATCGCTGGATTTCTAATCCTGCTAATACAATATCAATTGGGTTACTTTTATTTCTTATCGGAATTCCTCCAGCACACATATAAGCATCCCCAATTGTTTTAATTTTTTCTACATCATACTTGTCAATTATTTCATCAAATTTTTTAAAATAGTTATCTAATTCTGTAACTAACTTTTCTGGTTTTAGCACTTCTGCAATTTTTGTAAAACTCTTAAAATCAGTAAACATTATAGAAGTCATTCTATACTTTCGTGCTGTCGCTTTTCCTTTTGCTTTTAATTCTTCCGCTGTTTCTGCAGGTAAAATATTTAACAATAATTTTTCTGCTTTATCTTTCTCAACCTCCAACAATTCTTTTTGCCGAATCACTTCTCTAGTTCTATCCAACACCTGAACCTCTAATAATTCTTTATGTACTTTTTCTTGATTAATTCTATATTTAATTATTCCATAAATCATTAATAATGGACTTAAAATGTAAAAAATAATTACAAACCATAATGTTCTCCAAAACGGAGGCTCTACGACAACTCTAATTTTAGCAACTTGCTCGCTCCAAACACCATCACTATTAGCAACTTTTACTTTAAAAACATATTCCCCTGGATCTAAATTTGTATAATTTGCTCTTCTGTTATTCCCAATTTCAACCCATTCTTCATCAAAATTTTCAAGCATATACTTATGTTGATTTTTTAATGGGTATGAAAAATGTAACGCAGCAAATTCAAAAGAAATCACGTTCTCTCTATATTTTAACACAACCTCATCTAACTTAGAAATATATTTTTTAAGAATTTGATTTGGGCCAACTTTAACAGGCTTGTTAAATAGGTAAAACTGAGTAATAATAGGTTTTGCTTCGGTTATGTTTAGCGTAATATCTTCTGGATAAAAAGAGTTAAATCCGTTTATTCCTCCAAAAAACATTTGACCAGATTTTCCTTTAAAATAAGCACCATTATTAAACTCATTACTTTGTAAACCATCAGTTTCATCATAATGCTTAAACTCATTCGTGATTTTATTATAAGAAGAAATTCCTTTATTTGTGCTTAACCATAAGTTTTGATTTTTATCCTCCAACACGCCATAGATAACGTTATTAGACAACCCTTCTTTTTTTGTGAAAATGGTAAATTTATCTGATTTTAAATTAAGCTTATTTAATCCTCCTCCAAAAGTCCCAATCCATAAAAATCCTTCTTTATCTTGGTAAATAGATAAAATAGTATTGTTACTAATAGAGTTTAATTCATCTTGATCATTTTCATAAATTTTAAACGATACATCACCTTCTTCATCTATCACTTTACATAATCCCCCACCATCAGTACCAATCCAAATACTTCCATTTTTATCACAAAATAATGACCTTATAAAATCAGTCGGCAAGCCATTTTTGGTTGTGTAAGTAATAAAAGAAGTTCTATCTTCATCCAATACCACTAGCCCTTTTTTAGTTCCAAACCACAACCGGTTGTCATCATCTTCAGTTATTGCATAGGTACGTTCTTCATTTTGATGAGAGATAAGATCAGTAATATGATCCATTTTCCCGTTTTCTAACCGAAAAACACCTGCATCTGTACCTATATAAAAAACCCTCTTTTTGTCTTTATAAATAGAATAAACTGATTTGTTTTTTTGCTTATTTGTAAATGAAAAGGATGGTACGATCACCTCTAAATCACCTGTTTTTTCATTAAAAACATTTAATCCTTTATTTGTTCCTACAAATATATTTTCATTTTCTGCATCCTGAAACAAAGACCATATCATATTACTATTAATAGATTTTTGTTGACTAGGCCAATGTTGATGGTGTTTAAAATACTGTTTCTGTTTGTCAAATTTATTCAGCCCTGCTTGTGTTCCAATCCAAATTATGCCAAAATCATCTTCATAAATTGTATTAATCTTATTACTATTTAAACTTGTATTTCGATTAGCATCATAAACATAATGATCAATATTAGATAATGACCTTAGTTTATATAATCCATTACTTTCTGTTCCAATCCAAATTATACCAGATTTATCTTCGAATATGGTTTTAATAACATTTTCGCCAATTACAGCATCTATTGCATCTATTAAAATAATTTTCTTCTCAGAAAGATTAAAAAAGTTAACGCCTTTATTTGTTGCTATTGCAATTCTACCTCCAGAGTCTTGGTGTATATCCCAAACAACATCACTTTTTAATAAGGTATTTCCTCTATAAAACTGTCTGGTCTGTTCTGTTTCTATATCATACAACAATAAGCCATTCCCTTCTGTTGCTATTAATAATTGGTTTCCTTTAACTTCTAGAACTTTCCGAATATTTATTTTATTATTTTGTGTGCTTAATTGTAAATAAATCTTCTTTATTTCTAGGGTTGTTGTATTTATTTTAAAGAGATTTTTATCTGTCCCAACCCATAAATTACCGGCTGAATCTTTCATTAAAGACCATACATTTATTTTTCGTTTTTTATATTCTTCGGTCTCAAAAAGATTAATAAAATTTTGAGTTGCTAGATTAAATAAGTTTAATCCATTTTCAGTTCCAAGCCATAATAAGCTATCATTTTCTTCTGAAACTACATGAATATAACTATTAGATATTGAGGTTGAATCTAATAAATCGTGTGAATAAACACTAAATTCAAATCCATTATAAGAATTTAATCCATCCTGAGTTCCAAACCACATTAATCCATTTTCGGATTGGAACATAGTAAGAACATCACCCTGAGAAAGGCCATCTTTAATGCCTAAATGCCCAAATTTAATACTGTTTTGTTGGGCAATAATTGTATTTGATACAAATACAGCTAAGAAGAGGTAAATAAGTTTTTTCAACAATCTATTTTAATTTAATTACCTTAAATTCTGTACGTCTGTTTTTTGCTCTTCCTTCGGGGCTATCTTTACCATTAATATCATTAGGTGCTACAGGAACAGTTTCTCCAAACCCTTTGGCAATAATTTTAGATGCTAAAATTCCTTTAGAAACAACATATTTTACTGCCGCATCTGCTCTCTTTTGAGATAGCTTCATATTAAAATCATCCCCCCCTTTAGAATCCGTATGAGAACTCAATTCAACTCCTATGTGCTCATTCTTTTTAAGAATTAAAACTAATTTATCTAGTTCTTTTGCTGCTGCCTCATTAATTTCATCTGAATCATAAGCATAAAGCACTTTAGAAATAATAAAATTTTCATTTTCAGCAATTTTTATTACCTCATCAATTTCATTAATTAATGTAATTACATTTTGATCTGCGTCCAATCTAATATAACGATACTTACCATCAATTAAACGCTTTGCTGCCTCTATCAATTTTCCATTTTCATCTAAAATAATCATATTTAATGAGTCATCATCTTCCGCTAACATAAATAAATATTCTTCATCTGGCGAGAGTTTCTCAAAAGTAAACTTTCCGTCTTTATCTGATTTAGATTTTCCAATAATATTCCCTTCATCATCTACCACCCAAACTTCCATTCCACCAGAATAATCACCTGGTAATTTTTGATAAACCTGACCAAAGACACTTACTGTAAATAAACTCTCATCTTCTTCTACCAGTAATTCTAAATCATCATAATACGCATAAGGCAATGCCTGAAACGTAAACCTCCCTTTACCAATACTATTTGCTAATAATACTTTTTCTCCATTAGAATTTGTCATGTAAAGTTTTGCTCCTTCTAAAAAACTATCATCATTCACATCTAATGCTAATAAATAATTTTTATCTAAATCTAATTTATCAAACTTAAACTTCCCATACTCATCTGTTATTACCGAGCGAATAACATTATCATCTTCATCCAATAAATTAATAGCTGCTCCAGAAGCAGCTAATTTCTCATACTCTAATAATCCTGACATTTCTGTTTGAGGAGTAAGTGTATGCCAAGAGAAACTATAAATATCATCACTCCCCATGCCACCTTCTCTATTCGATGAAAAATATCCATTTTCATCATCTTTATAAAAAATTCCAAAATCATCTTTTGATGAATTTAATGGCGATTTTAAGTTTTCTGGATTTTGCCATTTATCTTCTTGTTTAACAGCATAAACATCTAACCCTCCATAGCCAGAATGTCCTTCTGAAGAAAAGTATAATGTTCCTTTTCTAAAATATGGAAAAACTTCATTTTCAGAGGTATTAACTCCTTTTCCTAAATTTACTGGTTTACCCCAACTTTCACCTTCTTTTGTAGAAACATAAAGATCCATTCCGCCTTGCCCTCCTGGCATATCTGAAGTAAAAAACAATTGCTTTCCATCTTCTGAAATCCAAGGGTGGGCCACAGAATAATTTGAATTATTATACTCAAAAGGAGTTATGTTTTTCCATTTTTTACCATCCAATGTCGCTTTAAAGATCTTTAATCTATTCGTGTAATTTTTACCTTGTTCTTTCTTGGCAACTCTAGAAAAATAAATCGTTTTTTTATCTGATGAAATAGAGATTGGTCCATCATGATAAAGTGATGTTAATTGACCCGAAAAATGTTTTGCCCTTTTATATTCTTTATCCTCTTTTGCATAAAAAATAGATAGATAAGGTTTATCAGACATACCAAAATGATTTTCATTAACTAAATCTAATCCTCTTTCTGATACAAATACAATCCCATCCTCAAACACTAATGGGCAAAAATCTGCATTTTTAGTATTAATATTCGCCACACTAGAAACTGTAAAAGCTTTTTCTTCAACTTCCCAATCTTTAATATCTCCACAAGATTGAACCATTAATTTACCGATAAAACTATTCGGATTTTTATCGACAAATTTTTGAAACTGAACTTTTGCTTCTTTTACTTTATTATTATTTTTTAATATTTGTCCATAATAAAGATAATTAGAACTCTCTTCTGGGTTTAAAGTAGTTGCTTTAGCATAATAAATTTCTGCACTATTATAATCTTTAAGTTTACGATATGCAAACGCTATATTTTGATTAGCTTCTTTATTCTCCGCATCTTTCTTTAATACTTTACTATAGTATGTTATCGCATAACTAAATTGCTCTTGTTCAAAGTAATTATTTGCTTTTTTTAATTGCGCAAACGAAACATTACTTATACCAAGTGTAAGCAATAACATTAACCCTATTCTTATCCTTTTTCTGTGTGTCATTCCTAAATTAAAAATATCTTGGTGAAACTATTTTTGATTTAAACAATCCTACATCATAGCCTAAAAATAATTCTAATGATCCAGATGTTGATTTTGCAACATCACTTACATCTAAATCATAAGCAATACCCATTCTTAAGTTCTTTGTAATATTAAGTTCTGTAAGTAGCACCACTGCATTTTGTCTTAACGAAGCACCAAAGTATATCTTATTTTTTAGCAACACGCCACCATTTAAATCTATTGAGCCCCCTCCATTAGAAAACCTTAATAAAGTAGAAGCTTTAAGTACTAAATCATCATTTATAATAAATGCCTTACCAAATGTAGCAATAATGTTTGCATATTTTTTTGCTGTACCAGACCCTACTCCTCCATTAAGTGTTGTTCCATTTTGAGATGTTGTAATACCATCTACTTTTGAAAAACCAAAGCTTGCTTGATTGATGTGCTCTGCAGCAACCCCTAAATACATTGTTCTTGTATTATAATAAATTCCAAAATCTACTGTCGGAATTATAAAGCTTTCTGCTGACGTTGTAGGAATAGCATCTTCTGCATCTTTATATTCTACTTTAGCCCAATCGTACGTATAGCTCTGAATTCCTCCACTTAAGCCAAAAGCCAATTTACCTTTTCCCATTTTTAAACGATAAGCATAAGTTCCTTTTATTGTTACAGTATTATGAGCTCCAATTTTATCATTGATAATTTGTAATCCTAAACCCATTTTTTTATTTCTCAATGGTGAGTTAAGGGCTAAAACTTGGGTTTCAGGAGCACCTTCTAGCCCTATCCATTGACTACGATGAACCAACACAGCACTTAACACTTCTCTACTCCCTGCATATCCGGGATTAACT
>JAESTF010000061.1 GCA_016763795.1 Flavobacteriales bacterium | reverse complement strand
TAGAAATCATATAACAGGGTTTGTTTCAAAAGAAATAACAGATGAAGTTATATCTATTAGAGCAGACTTTGTTAAATCCTATGAGAAGGTGGTTAATTTGCCTTTGATAGAGGAGGAAGAAATAGAAAGAGGTATTGTTGAGATTGACGCTATTAATAAGGCAATCGCAGATTTTACTAAAATCAAAATGCCGAAAAGAATTATTGATGCTTTAACAGCTAAAAAGAAAGAACTTTCTAAAGCAGGAAAGCAAGACAATAAAGCTCAAATTGCAGATGTAAAAGAGCAATTGCTTACTCAAATAGAAGATGTTTCGGGAATTAATGTTATTGCTCAAAAAGTCGAGTTAAATGATGCTGGGGCAGTTAAAGATTTGGCTTTTCAGTTAAAAGGGCAAGTAGAAAACTTGTTTTTAGTATTAGGTGCTGAAGTAAATGGTAAACCAAGTTTAACCATTGTTATTTCTGAAGAATTATCAAAAACAAAAGACTTACATGCAGGTAATATTATTAGAGAAGCTGCCAAAGAAATGCGAGGTGGAGGTGGAGGTCAACCGTTTTTTGCTACTGCAGGGGGAAGTGATGTTGCAGGGATAGAAGCAGCTATAGCTAAAGCAAAGAATTTTATTTTGTAAAGTGATTTCGTTTTTTACTAAAGCAACTATACCTTAATTTTTTTCGTTAGTCTGATTAGAACTATTAAAATAAATAAACTTGAAGAAATTATACCTTTATTTAAGTGCCCTTTTTATCGTCTTTTTAGCTGAGGGAGTTAAAGCTCAGAATGTTGATGGAGACGGAATGTTTATATCCGTTACAGCCGATTCTATTGTAACATGTCAAGATGATGCAAGTATTAATATAAAAACGTGTCATCTCGGACAATTAGACATTGATTTGACTTCAGTAATGATAACGAATATCAACCCTTTTGAGACAGAGATTAGCCTTGTTCATTGTAGGGTTGGAACTATAGCAATTGACTGTCCTGATACTACTCTCTTGTTTCAGTCTTTACCAAATGGAATTCATAAATTCATTATTAAATCAACAGTTGAAGACTGTATAGGAGGAGGTTTTTTTGCACAAGATGAAGACACGGTTTTCATTATAGTGAATCGTCCAGCTGTTTTTAATCCCTTTGTTGGTAACGAGATACTTTGTGAGAATGGTAGTTTTGATTATTTTTTGGAACTCGATGCACTTAGTGGATTTGCTGAATATCATTGGAGTACAGGATCTGACGGACGTTTTCTGTTGGTTCAAGATGAAGGAGTTTATTCTGTGACTGTTAAAGATATGTCAGGCTGTTTTCATTCTGATACAGTTGAAGTTGTGAGTGATTGTAATTCAAATGTTTACATTCCTAATTCTTTTACCCCAAATGGCGATGCAATTAATGATGAGTTTCGTATCTATGGAAGCGAAATAGATTTTGATCGAATGATGATATTTAATAGGTGGGGAGAACTAATTTTTGAAACAACAAATATAGATACAGGTTGGGGAGGTCAAAATTCTCCTATTGGAGTTTATGTTTACAGGGTTCATTATAAAAATTCTGACCGTGTTCGAAAAAAAATCATAGGATCTGTTTCCTTAATTCGATAAGAATTTAATTAAAACTAAGTTTTTTGTCAGCCAATATCGCCATTCATCCAATTAGTTGGTTGTAACCGACTTGGTAAAAACTATTTACTTACTTTAGTGTTCCTTAAAAAAATAGCACATTGTTTAAGAAGATATTATTTTTAGTTTTTACAGTTTCATTGTTGAGTTTTGCAATGCATAAATACTATGTTTCTATTACCGAAGCAGAGTATAATTCTAAAAGTAAAACGTTTGAAATTTCCATTAAATTTATTGGTCACGATTTAGAAAAAGCATTATTGAATGCAGGTGCTCCAAATTTATATTTAGGAACTCCAAAAGAGGTTGAAAAAGCAAATTATTATTTAGAATTATACATCAATCAGCGATTTCATATGATTGCCGATAGTGAAAGTTTGAACTATAAATTGATAGGTAAAGAAATCAATAATGATGATTTTATCTATTGTTTTTTAGAGTCAAATAAAATTGATTCACCAAAAAAAATCACCATAAAAAACACCTTGCTTACTGAGGTTTTTAATGAACAGGCTAATACTGTTTATTTAAAAGTAGGAAATCAAAAAATTAACTATTCATTAAACAAAGGTAAAGTGAGTGAGACTCACACCATAGTAAAATAGACACATGAAAAAGGTTTTATTATTAGCATTAGTTATTGCAACAACTCAGCTGTTAGCACAAGAAAACTATAATTACAATAAGTTTAAGCAATTAAAAGAAGAGTTGGCTACGCCAACAGTTTATAGAACAGCTTCTGGTGCTCCAGGGCATAAGTATTACCAGCAAAAAGCAAATTATGTTATTGATTTAACGTTGGATGATAAAACTCAAAAAATAACAGGTAAAGAAACCATTACTTATAAAAATAATTCGCCAGATCAGTTAGATTATTTATGGCTTCAATTGGACCAGAATATGAGAGCAAAAGATTCTGATTCTAAATTGGTGAATAGTATCAATATGGGAGAAGAAAAAAGCTTTGCTGAAATTGCTCGCTTACATAATGATTTTGATGGAGGATTTAAATTGGATTATGTTAAAAGTGGTTCAGGTAAAGATCTGAAATATACCATTAATAAAACCATGATGCGAATTGATTTACCGACACCTTTAGCGGCTGGAGCAACTACTTCTATTAAAATAGGATGGTGGTATAATATCAATAATCGTGATGAAATTGGAGGAAGGTCAGGATATGAATATTTTAAAGAAGATGACAACTATTTATATACCATTGCTCAATTCTATCCAAGAATGGCAGTTTATAACGAAACAGAAGGATGGCAAAATAAACAGTTTTTAGGTAATGGAGAGTTTACCTTAACTTTTGGAGACTTTAAAGTAAACATTACTGTTCCTGCAGATCATATTGTTGGAGCAACAGGTTCATTAACTAACCCTTCTTCTGTATTAACTTCAGAACAACGTTCACGATTTAAAAAAGCACAATCAGAATATTTAAAGCCAGTGATTATTGTTACACAAGCAGAAGCAGAAGAAAAAGAAAAAACGAAAGCATCAGGAACTAAAACTTGGTCGTTTAGTGCAACCAATGTTAGAGATTTTGCTTTTGCGAGTTCTCGTAAATTTATTTGGGATGCAATGGCTGTAAAATATAACGGTAATTCAACAATCGCAATGAGTTATTATCCTAAAGAAGGAAATCCGCTTTGGGAACAATACAGTACTAGAGTTGTTGCACATACTATTGCTTCTTATTCTAAACATACATGTGATTATCCCTACCCAGTGGCAATTTCGGTACATTCAAAAAGTATTGGAATGGAATATCCAATGATTTGTTTTAATGGCGGAAGACCAAATAAAGATGGAACATATTCTAAACGTACAAAATATGCAATGATTGGAGTGATTATTCATGAAGTAGGGCACAACTTTTTTCCAATGATTATTAATTCTGATGAAAGACAATGGACATGGATGGATGAAGGCTTAAATACATTTACACAATATTTATGTGAGCAAGAATGGGAAAAAGGTTACCCATCAAGAAGAGGTCCTGCATATAAAATTGTAGATTACATGAAAGGAGATAAAAAGAACATTACTCCAATTATGACCAATTCAGAATCGTTACACCAATTTGGAAATAATGCTTACGGAAAACCTGCTGCGGCTCTTAATATTTTAAGAGAAACAGTAATGGGAAGAGAGTTATTTGATTTTGCATTCAAAACATATGCTGAAAGATGGAAATTAAAACATCCAACACCAGCAGACTTTTTTAGAACAATGGAAGATGCTTCAGGAGTAGATTTAGATTGGTTTTGGAGAGGATGGTTTTATACAACAGATCATTGTGATATTGCGATTGAAAATGTAGAATGGTTTAAAATTGTCACCAAAAATCCTGAAGTAGAAAAAGCAATTGCTAAAGAATTAAAAGATGCTGAAGCGGTTCATATTGGCGTAACAAGAAATGAGAAAATGGAAGTTTATAGCGATAAAGATCCTAAAATTTTAGATTTTTATAATCAATATGATCCTTTTAAAGTTACGTTGGTAGATAAAGAAGAGCATGAGAAGTACATTGCTAAGTTGAGTGAGAATGATATTAAAATTTTAGAATCGGACTTTAATTATTACAATATTGATTTTGTAAATAAAGGAGGGCTGGTAATGCCAATACTTTTAAACTTCACGTTTAAAGATGGTTCAACAAAAGAGGTGAGAATTCCTGCTGAAATTTGGAGAAAAAATGATAAACAAGTTTCTAAAGTTTTCTTTTTTAAGAAAGAAGTAGTAAACATTGATATGGACCCTTGGTTAGAAACTGCTGATATTAATTTAGATGACAACAGTTGGCCAAGAAGAGTACAATTATCTAAATTTAAATTATACCAAAAAAAGAAATATGGTTGGGGTGTCGATGGTAAAGAAAATACAATGCAGCGTGATAGAAGAAATGAAGAGTTGAAGAACGAGAAAAAATAATCACACTTTTCGTTATCGTTATCGTGAGCGTTTTACGAAAGCAAAAGTAGCGAGCAATCTTAGTGTTAAGATTGCTTCGTTTTTTTAAAAGAAATCTTATGATAAAATACCTTTCACTGATTACAATTGTAACGTTATTATTTAGTTGTGAATCAGAAACGCCAAAAGAGCTTTTATAAAAAGAAACGGTTGTATTAGATGTCAATCCTGCCTCAGAAGGGTTTGATGTAGCTAATTCTGATGAAAAGGCAATAGAAATTGCTGATGCTGTTATGGAGAATATGGGAGGGAGAAAAGCTTGGGATGATACCGAAATAATTAAATGGAACTTTTTTAATGCACGAACATTGTTGTGGAATAAACAAACGGGAGATGTACGCATTGAATTTCCGGAGAG
>JAESTF010000060.1 GCA_016763795.1 Flavobacteriales bacterium | reverse complement strand
CTATCGCTGAAATGCTCGGTGGTTATATGGCTGGTGTTACAGTAAGTGGTGTTCTTTGGGCTATCTTCCAGAACAACGCAGGTGGTGCATGGGACAATGCTAAAAAATCTTTTGAAGCTGGTGTAGAAATTAATGGAGAAATGACTTACAAAGGTTCTCCTGCTCATGAAGCAGCGATAACTGGAGATACTGTTGGTGATCCTTTTAAAGATACTTCAGGACCCTCAATGAACATCTTAATTAAATTAACTTGTTTAATTGGATTAGTTGTCGCTCCAATACTGGGAGAACATTCATCTGAAGCTCATACTATTGAAGAAGTACAAACAGAAACAGCCATTCAATATGATGAGTACGGCAATGAAATTACAGAAGAAGCGACAGCTATTGCAACTCCCGATTTAAATGAATTACAAGGAGAATGGTTATTAGACGGTTCTCACACTTATGTAGATTTTTCTCTTCGTCATATTTTAGCAACTTCTAAAGGAAATTTCCAAAAAGTAAGTGGCGCTTTAATAATTTCTGATACTACAAAATCAATGAGTATTGTAATTGATGTAAACTCTATCAATACAGGTAATCAAGATAGAGATGATCATTTAAAAAGTGATGAAATGTTTAATGCTGAACAATACCCTACAATTACTTTTAAATCAGAAGACATTACTAAAACAGCTAGTGGATACCTTGCAAAAGGACAATTAACTGTTATGGCAGTAACTAAAGACGTAGAACTTCCTTTTGAGTATTTCGGAAAACAAGATACTCCATGGGGATTCCCTTCAGCTGCATTTGCTGGCGAAATCACTATCAATAAAAATGATTACGGTTTAACTTATGGTGGAAGCATGCTAGGTGAAGATGTAAAGATTGAATTTGCAATAGAATTAAATCCTCCTAAAGCTGCAGAGGAAGCTACAGTAGATTAAATAATAAATTAAATATTCTTTTTAAACGGCTATCATATTTATGGTAGCCGTTTTTTATAGAACAAACTTCTCTCCTTCACAACAATCATTAAAAAAAATGAATTTTCCCAACGCAGATTAGACAGCTAGACAGGACATCTTATTCTCAAAAAAAATAAATCATTTCTAATATCTCAATAAAAGTTTATCATTTTCGATAAAACAGCCTTAAAGACCTATAAAAAATTATTCTCAGCAACTTATTTTATGTTAAAAAACTGTTATTTTTTACCGTTAAGTTAAATATCTTACCGTTAAACATATCTAAAAACCCTTTTAATAAAGGGGGATGCCAGATATCAACACCCTGTTCACAACTCTTAACAAATGTTAATAAATCAAAAAAAAAGTTGCGAGGAAAGAAAAAAATGTAGTATGTTTGCCCCGAACTAAGAATTTAAAATAATTTAAATATTTAAAAGTTTAACTAAAACAATTTGTAATGAAGAAAAAAGTATTATTTGTAGCCTCTTTATTTTTAGCTACTGCGACATTCGCACAAGACGGTTTAACGTCAAAAAAAGGTGAAGCTTATTTACCAGAAGCTGGTGACTGGGCATTAGGATTTGATGCAAATCCATTTTTAAACTATGCTGGTAACATGTTTAATGGAAGCCTTAACAACACTTTAAATTTACCTTGGTATTCTGCTAACAATACTATCTATGGTAAAATGTACAAAGATGAAACTACTGCTTACAGAATGCAAGTAAGAATTGGTATGGGATCTACATCTCTTGATGGACCTGTTCAAGATCAAGGTACAGATTCTTCTTATGTTAATACTGGAAAATCATCTAATGGATTTACATTCATAGTTGGTGGTGGTATCGAAAAAAGAAGAGGAAATACTCGTTTACAAGGTTATTACGGAGCTGAAGCTTTATTTGGTCTTATCGGTGGTGGTAATACATCTACTGACTATGGTAAAGATTTAAGTGCTAATGATAGCCAAGGTGCTACTAATGCTGGTTCTGCTAGAACTGTTAAAACTAGTGGTGGAAATGGTTTAACTTTTGGTGTAAACGGATTTATTGGTATTGAATATTTCGTATTACCAAAAATTTCTATAGGTGCTGAGTACACTTGGGGATTATCTTTCTCTTCTACAGGAGAAGTTGAAACTGATTCTGAGTACTTTGGTCTTACAGCTGCTGATGCTGTTGCTATTGCTGGTGGAGCAACTATCTCTAACCACTTAGTTGAAGAAACTAATGTAACTTCTGGTTCTGGTAGTTCTTTTACTTTAGATACTGGAAACACAGGTTCAGCTAACATCAAAATTTTATTCCACTTTTAAGAACTATTCTTAAAAAGGATTAATATAAAATTAAAGCCTCGCATTAGCGAGGCTTTTTTTGTGCTTATAATTTTTTATCTCTTTGTCAATCTTGAACAATAACTTTCAACTAAATATCTAATCACTCTTTAAAAAATTGAAGTGAGGAATCATTTAATAAATTATGAAATGCTCCTAAAATTAAAAGGAGCCCAGTTTTACAAAATATCTTTGATTTCAAATCGATACATTATCTTATTTTATTCAGAAATTAAAATCTCTATAAAACAACATTTAATATTACAATTTCGAATAACTTCCTTTCTCTTTTTTATACATATCATTTCCAAAGACATCATTCAGTAGAATCAAAACGTGGTTTATCATAATAGAGATATTAACGATGTAATGAATCTCTAATATAAGTCAATTTAATTACCTTAATAAAGATTCTTGATTCATTTATTACGCTATAAATTACTTGTAAGATACCGACCAGAATAAGGCTCATAAAAAAAGCATCCTTTTCAGGATGCTTTATGTATATATTAAAAAAATATTTATTTCCCTTCAAATAGCCCATGTAATTGAGCATCAATAGCCTGAATAATTTGGCCTAAATCTTCCGCATTTTCTGAGAAATTATTAGAGTCTACATCAATTACTAATAATTTACCTTGGTCATAAGTCGAAACCCATGCCTCATAACGTTCATTTAAACGCTTTAAGTAATCTAAACGAATACTTTCTTCATAATCTCTACCACGCTTTTGTATTTGACTTACTAACGTAGGAACAGATGCTCTTAAGTAAATTAAAACATCTGGTGGCTTAATAAATGTTTCTTGTAATTTAAATAAAGAAAAATAAGTCTCAAAATCACGAGTAGTCATTAAACCCATAGAATGCAAGTTAGGAGCAAATATATATGCATCTTCATATAATGTTCTATCTTGTATTACCCCTTTTTTATTTTCTCTTATCTCTTGTATTTTGCTAATACGGCTTGTCATATAATAAATCTGCAAATTAAATGACCAACGCTGCATATCATTATAAAAATCATTTAAATAAGGGTTTTCATCTACATCTTCAAAATGAGCATCCCAATTATAGTGCTTAGCTAATAATGTGGTTAAGGTTGTCTTTCCAGACCCTATATTTCCTGCAACTGCGATTAACATATTCTTGTTTTTAAAACGAAAATTAAAAATACTAAAAATTATGAGAGAAACCTCCTACTCCTCAATTTTGTCAATAAATAATTGATTCTTTTTATTCTGAATAAATATCATATCATTTTCTACTCGAACTGATTTTATATTTTGATATTTTTCTATTTTAAATCTAGTTTTCTCTAGGGTGAAAAAATTGTACGACTCAATTTCTCCATTCGCATTAACGTAAATCAAAAATTTATCTTTTACCTGAAAATTAGATAGTCTATAGAGAGGTATTGTTTTTAAATAGGTTCCATAATTATCAAAAACTAATACCCCATTTGTTGTATCATTTAAATAAACTCTGTTACTATATTCAACTAAAAAATTAGCTTGTATATTTTTGTTTAAAAGATTAGATAAATTTCCTGAAGAATTGGTGGTAACTAACTCTTGATTTTTACGAATTAATTCAAAACGAACAGGGTCATAATACCAAACTCCATCGTTATAAGACCTACAAACCAAACTTGTCTCATCTAGTTCTAATGTTGTTAAATCAATTATTTCACTTGTTGGAGATAACGTGTTATCCAAAATTAAAACCTTAGTAAAATCTCTAAAATAAACTAATATTTTCTGAGGATTACTAACATCTACACTAGCTATAACGCCTAAAATATTATTGCTATAACTAAACGCTAATTCCCCTTCAATTGAGTATTTATTTATTTCAGTATTTTTTATTTCATAATAAAACCCAAACTGATCAGTAGTTATCACTTCCCCCTTAAAAGGAAGTGTTTTCACCTGAGAATAAAGAGGTAAAACAATTATTGTAAGTAATATGAATGCAATCTTTTTCATTTTTTTCTACAAACTAAAACTATGCCATTTTAATCAATTCTTCTATATACTTCGAATTATTAGATAAACGAGGTATTTTATGCTGCCCTCCTAATTTATTATTATTCTTCATCCAGTGATAAAAAGTGCCAGCTGCTAATTTGTTTATTTCTGGTTTATCCAATACCATATTATTAAATCGTTTTGCTTCATAATCAGAATTAAGTTGCTTTAACTCATCATCTAACACTTTAGAAAAGTACTCAATATTTTCTGGAGGTTTTTCAAACTCAATTAACCATTGATGTTTACCTGTAGATTTATTTGTAAAGAATTGAGGTGCAACCGTATATTCTTTAACTACTGAATGTGTTTTACTACATGCTTTTGATAGCGCTTTTTCAGCATTATCAATAATCAATTCCTCTCCAAATGCATTTATAAATTGATTTATTCTACCTGATACTTTTATTCGAAAAGGGTTTAATGAGGTAAATTTAATGGTATCTCCTATTATATAACGCCACAGACCTGCATTGGTAGAAATAACTAATGCATAATTTTTATTTAATTCAACACTCTCTAAAGTAATTGTTTTTGGATTTTCATTGTGAATTTCTGATTGCTCAATAAACTCATAAAAAATACCATAATCGAGCATCAGTAACATTTCATCTACTTTACTTTGATCTTGCAGTCCAAAAAAGCCTTCGGTTGCATTATAATTTTCATAATAATTAAGTTGGTTTCCTGGAGCTAATTTTTTAAATTGTTCTTTATAAGGAGCAAAATTAACCCCTCCATGCATAAACAGTTCTAAATTTGGCCAAATATCTAAAATGTTATCCGTTTTATTAATCTCCAAAATACGTTTCATCAAAACCAATGTCCAAGATGGAACTCCAGAAATATTAGATACATTCTCTTTAGTGGTAGACAGCGCCATCTTTTCAATTTTTTCTTCCCAATTATCCATTATAGCAATAGACATTTTAGGAACTCTTCGGTGCTCCACCCAGATCGGGAAATTTTTCATGATAATTGCCGATAAATCTCCATAATACGATTTATTGCTAAAAGAATTAATAGCACCACTCCCTCCTACTACTAAAACTTTTCCTAAAATTAATTTCGATTCGGGATGATTGTTATGGTAGATGGATAATAAATCTTTACCACCTTTATAATGACAATCAATTAACGATTCTTTGCTTACCGGAATAAATTTACTCTTACCTGTGCTTGTTCCTGAAGATTTTGCAAACCATTTAATATCCGTTGGCCATAAAACATTTTGTTCGCCATGTTTTATTCTAATTATCTGATCCCTCAAACTTTCATAATCTTGCAATGGAACCCGATTAATATAATCTTGATAGCTTTTTATAGACTTATAACCATACTTCCTACCCCACTCCGTATTTTTTGCTGTATTAATTAAATTTAAGAATACCTCGTTTTGTACATCAATAGGATGTTTCATAAACAACTCCATTTGATGAATTCGTTTTTTAATAATCCAAGAAAAAACTGAGTTTATAATTTCCATTAACCTAAGTAGAAAGTTCGTAAAGTTACAAGTTTATAGAGTTAGTGTTACAATAATTACTTTTAACTTTAGCCTTTCAAACTTTACAACTATTTAAGATGAGATATATTGGTCAACTTAGAAAAATGCATGCCAAATTAGGCGAAGAAGTAACATATCAATTACCTATAGGAGGTGATTTAGTCGACATGAATCAGTTTATTGGAAAACAGATTACACTAAGTTATCAAAACAGGATTGAGTGTTTAAAATGTGGCCGAGAAACCGTAAAATCTTTTAACCAAGGGTTTTGTTATCCTTGTTTTAGAGATGCTCCAGAAGCTGCAGATTGGATTATTCATCCAGAGCGTTCTCAGGCACATTTAGGTATTGAAGACAGAGATTTAGAATTCGAAAAATCCGTACAGTTAAAACCACATGTAGTGTATTTATCATTAACAAGTGGAGTAAAAGTTGGGGTAACACGAGATACACAAATACCAACACGTTGGATAGACCAAGGTGCCGTTAAGGCAATTAAATTAGCTGAGACTCCTAATCGTTACTTGGCAGGCATGATTGAAGTTAGTTTAAAAGACCACATGGCAGATAAAACCAATTGGCGAAAAATGTTAATGAATATTTATCCCAATATTGATTTAATTGAAAAGAAAAACGAAACGAAAAATTTATTAAGTAAAGAATACCACCAATATATTACTAAATCAGATGAAATAATAGATATTAACTTCCCAGTAACAGGTTACCCTATAAAAGTAAAAAGCATTGGGTTTGACAAAGTGCCTGAATACACTGGTGTTTTAAAAGGGATTAAAGGCCAATATTTATTATTTGAAAACGGGATTGTACTCAACATCCGTAAACATGGTGGATATATTGTATCTTTATCTTGCTAAATATATTGGCTATGAATAAATTATTACTTGTTTTTTTTTTACTTTCAACCCTGTTTAGTAAAGCTCAATATGGAGTTATTATTACTGAAGTTGCAAATATGCCAATGGCTATTTCCAACAATGTAGTTGTAGAAGGCTTTGTAAATAACACTCCCTACGCCTACTCTTTTGGTGGTATTGATGCTACAAAAATTTGGTCAGGAATTACAAAAAAATCTTTTCGTTACAACACAATAACTAATATTTGGGACACCATTCCTGATTTACCCAATACCAATGCTGTTATTGCTGCTGGAGCAAGTTATGTAGGTAGTATTATTTACATTATAGGAGGTTATCAAGTCCTTTCTAACGGAAATGAAATTTCATCGAACATTATTAATCGTTTTGATCCTAGAACTAATACTTATTTAAGCAATGGAGCTCCTATTCCTGTCGCTATTGATGATCATATTCAAGCAGTTTATAAAGACAGTTTAATATATATTATTACCGGATGGAGTAATACAGGGAATGTACCTAATGTCCAAATTTATGATCCCGCAAACAATAATTGGCTAATAGGAACTCCTATACCAAACTCTAATTCCTATAAAGCATTTGGAGCTTCTGGAATTATTATAGAAGATACTATTTATTACCACGGAGGAGCAAGTACAGCGGGGAGTTTTCCAGGGCAATCGGGACTAAGAAAAGGTGTAATCAATCCAGCTAACCCTACACAAATAACCTGGACTAACCAAGCCACAAACTATAAAACCTATAGAGCAGCTTGCACACAACTTGGCTCATTCCCATTTTGGTTAGGTGGCTCTGAAATCACTTACAATTTTAACGGTATTGCATACAACGGAACTGGAGGTGTTCCTACAAAATCTTTTAATTTATATTATGATGGGAACATTTTAGATTCAACTATTACTACTGGAGGAACATTACCAATGGATTTAAGAGGTATTGCCAATACTGGAGCTTATAAATATATTGCTGGAGGAATGTTAAATGGACAAATTGTAAGCAATAAAACGTATAAAATTGAATTAGGAATTACTACAAGTGTTTCAAAAAAAATAAGCCTAACTTCTAATTTCAATACTTATCCTAACCCTGCATCAAATCAATTTAATATTGTTTTTGATAAAAGCGAAAATAGAGCTATCCGGTTATTAGATCTTTTAGGTCATGAAGTTTTTAATATGGAAAACAAAAATTTAACGCTTCAATTAGATGTCTCCAATTACCCTAAAGGAGTTTACTTTATTAATGTGACAACAGAACAGGAGAGTAGCTCTCAAAAAATTGTTATCAAATAATTTCATTTTGCGTCATTACGTACTTTTATCCCCATGAATATCCATAAAAAATATATGTCTATTTGTCTTCAATTGGCAAAACAAGGTGTTGGAAAGGTTTCTCCTAATCCTTTAGTTGGTTGCGTAATTGTTAAAGATAATCAAATTATTGGCCAAGGATTTCATGAGTTTTATGGCGGTCCACATGCAGAAGTCAATGCCATTAAGAATATTAGAGATCAACCTTTAATTAATGGTAGCACACTATATGTAAACCTCGAACCCTGTGCTCATCACGGAAAAACACCTCCTTGTTCTGATTTAATCATCAAGCATAAAGTTGCTAAAGTGGTTATTGGTTGTGTAGATAGTTTTCATGCTGTATCTGGCAAAGGAATTGAAAAATTAAAAAAAGCAGGAATTGAAGTTATAATTGGTGTATTAGAGCGAAAATCACTTGAATTAAATAAACGTTTTTTTACTTTTCATAGCGAAAAAAGGCCATTCATTATTTTAAAATGGGCTCAAACGGCTGATGGTTTTATCGATATTGATAGAACTTCTCCTATTGACATTAATAACTGGATCACCTTAATTGACTCAAAAATATTAGTCCATCATTGGAGGGCAGAAGAGCAAGCAATAATGGTTGGTACCAATACTGCACTAAACGACAATCCAAAACTAACTGTAAGAGAAATTACTGGGAAAAACCCTCTCCGAATTGTATTAGATATGAGTTTAAGACTTCCTAAGGATATTCATTTGTTTGATAAAACAGTACCAACGTTTGTTTTTAACAGTAAAAAAAATGAAATCATTAAAAACCTTGAATTCATTAGAATTAATACAGATGAAAATATTATCCATCAAATTTTAAATGAGCTTTACAACCGTGAAATACAATCTGTAATTATAGAGGGAGGTGCACAATTATTGAATTCATTTATCAAGCAAAACCTATGGGACGAAGCTCGTGTATTTACCGGAAAAAAAGAATTTTCAACAGGTCTGAAATCTCCTCAAATTAATAAAGAGCCCAAATTTAGTATGCAAATTGAAACCGACATTTTAAATACTTACGTTAATGCTTGACATTTTGCTAACGATATTAGCTTTTAATCTGCTCATTATCTTTTTTAAGCTATTTCATAAGTTTGGTATCGACAATTTACAAGCATTAATTGTCAACTACTTTGTTGCTGGTTTTTGTGGTTTATATTTCTCTAATCAAGAATTCTCACTAAACTACGTACTCTATACACCCTGGATTTTTCATGCTGCTACAATAGGGGTACTATTTATTATAACTTTTAACCTATATGCAACAGGAACTCAAAAAGTAGGAATTGCCATTACTACTATTGCTAATAAATTATCATTGTTTGTGCCTGTTGGTTTTGCTTTAATGCTCTACCCTAACGAAGAAATTACTTACATTAAAATAATTGGATTTTTATTAGCAGTAATCGGAATTTACCTATCATCAACTCAACAAAAAAAACTTTCGTTTGATAAAAAGTATTTATGGCTAATTATTCTTGTTTTTGTTGGACAAGGAATTGCCGATACTATTTTTAATCATGCTCAAAAAACAGTAGTTAATACTGCTGATGCAGGCTTATTTTTCATGTCTCTTTTACTTATTGCGGGAATTAGTGGCATTTTCATTTTGCTCGGAAAATCGATTAAACAAAAGCCCCAATTAAAGTTTAAAAACTTAATTGCTGGAGCTATTTTTGGCATCCCAAATTTTGCTTCACTAATCTTCT
>JAESTF010000011.1 GCA_016763795.1 Flavobacteriales bacterium | reverse complement strand
TGTAAAATCAAGTTTTGGGCACATTAGAGATTTACCTGGAAAAAACATTTCAGTAGATATTGAAAATAATTTTGCGCCTGACTATGTTATCCCAGATGACAAAAAGAAAATTGTAGCAGAATTAAGAAAGTTAGCAAAAGCAGCCGAAACAGTTTGGTTAGCGAGTGATGAGGATCGTGAAGGAGAAGCTATTTCTTGGCATTTGCTAGAAGCCTTAAATCTGAAAGAAGAAAAAACCAAACGTATTGTTTTTCACGAGATTACAAAATCTGCAATTACTAAAGCAGTAGAAAATCCAAGAAAAATAAATAAAGATTTAGTTGATGCACAACAAGCTCGTAGAGTTTTAGATAGATTAGTTGGTTATGAACTTTCTCCTGTATTGTGGAAAAAAATAAAACCATCTTTATCTGCTGGTAGAGTTCAATCTGTTGCAGTACGATTAATCGTAGAACGTGAAAATGAGATACTAGATTTTAAGTATACATCATCTTATAAAGTAGTTGCCAATTTTGTGGTAAGTAATAATGCTATTTTAAAAGCGGAATTACCACAACGTTTCAAAACCAAAACTGAAGCAGAACGTTTTTTAGAGAAATGTAAAACGGCAGAATTCACCATTGACAACTTAGAAACAAAACCAGCTAAAAAATCACCTGCAGCACCATTTACCACTTCCACTTTACAACAAGAAGCAAGTAGAAAACTAGGGTTTTCAGTTTCGCAAACAATGACCGTTGCTCAGCGTTTGTACGAAGCAGGAAAGATTACTTATATGAGAACCGATTCTGTTAATTTATCGAATGATGCAATCGGAGCTGCAAAAAAAGAAATTACAACTTCTTATGGAGCAGAGTATTCTCAAATAAGAACATATAAAACCAAATCAAAAGGAGCACAAGAAGCTCACGAAGCAATTCGCCCAGCATACATGAGCGAACATACATTTATGGGTGACCCAGGTCAAACAAGATTATATGAATTAATTTGGAAAAGAACCATTGCCTCTCAAATGGCTGATGCCAAATTGGAAAAAACTACTGTTAAAATTAATATCTCTACAACTGATGAAAATTTTATTGCTAGAGGAGAGGTCTTGATTTTTGATGGTTTCTTAAAAGTTTACTTAGAAGGAACTGACGATGAAAATTCATCTGAGAAAGAAGGAATTTTACCTCCTTTAACAGTTGGAGAGAAATTAAATGTGCAAGAAATTTCTGCAACAGAACGTTTTTCTCACCATCCAGCAAGATATACCGAAGCAAGTTTGGTTAAAAAATTAGAAGCTTTAGGAATTGGAAGACCATCTACTTACGCTCCAACAATTTCTACAGTGCAAAAAAGAGGTTATGTAGTTAAAGAAGATAGAGATGGAAACCAAAGAGATTTCACAACACTTACATTAACAGGTGAAAACATTACTGATGTAACAGCAAAAGAAAATTACGGTTTTGAGAAAAAGAAAATGTTCCCAACAGATATTGGAACAGTAGTTACCGATTTCTTAGTAGAAAACTTCTCTAGGGTGTTAGATTATAGTTTTACAGCGCAAGTAGAAGAACAATTCGATGCAATTGCTGAAGGACAAAAGCAATGGAATGAGATGATTGCTGATTTTTACACTCCTTTTCACAAAAGAATTGAGGACACATTAGAAAATGCTGAAAGAGCAAGTGGTGAAAGGTTATTAGGAAATGATCCTGAATCTGGGAAACCACTAATTGTTCGTATTGGAAAGTTTGGGCCAATGGCACAAATTGGAAAAACAGATGATGAGGGTGGAGCAAAATTTGCTAGTTTATTAACTGGTCAAGCCATTGCAAAAATCACATTAGACGAAGCTCTAGAATTGTTTAAATTTCCAAAAACAATTGGAGAGTATGAAGGGCACGAAATAGTTGTTGCTCAAGGAAGGTTTGGACCTTATGTTAAATATGATGCTATGTTTGTTTCTATTCCTAGGGATGAGGATATGGCAAGTGTTGATTTGACTAGAGCAATTGAACTTATTAAAGAAAAACAACAAGCTGATGCTCCAATTGATGAGTATGAAAATATGCCTGTACAAAAAGGTGTAGGTCGTTTTGGCCCATTTATCAAATGGAACGGAATATTTATCAATGTGAACAAAAAATATGACTTTGATAATTTAACTCATAATGACATTGTTGAGTTAATCGAAATCAAAAAACAAAAGGAAATTGATAAATACATTCATCGTTGGGATGAAGAAGGAATTTCTGTACAGAAAGCGCGTTGGGGAAGATTTAATATCGTTAAAGGAAAATTCAAAATAGAATTACCAAAAACGTTTGATGTAGAAAGCTTAACATTAGAAACTGTTCAAAAAATGATTGAAGAAAAAGCTCCCAAGAAAAAAACAAGAGCAAAAGCTAAACCTAAGGCTAAGAAGAAAAAATAATTTATAGAAGTCAGTAGATAGTGTTCAGTAATCAGTGAACATTAGTTTGTCAAAAGCTGACTTTCTAATTTTTACTTATAACTGATTGCTTATTTACTAAAAGATGGATTTCTCAGAATATTTTGAACCAATCAATAT
Source organism: Flavobacteriales bacterium (assembly GCA_016763795.1). Lineage (GTDB taxonomy): Bacteria > Bacteroidota > Bacteroidia > Flavobacteriales_E > Vicingaceae. The sequence goes on along the minus strand of JAESTF010000011.1, from coordinate 2,633 downwards.
CAATCAAGGTGATTTAGATTTTAATTATACCGACAATCATTTTATCAATAATATTGAACGCTACGAAAATCAAGATATTTCTACATTTAATATTGCAATAATTGGAGTAGGAGAAGAGCGAAACTCAAATAACAAAGGCTGTGCTTCAGCACCAAATCATGTTAGAAAGTATTTGTATCGACTAACTGGCTTTAACAACCCTGCCAAAATAATTGACTTAGGAAACCTAAAAGTAGGCGCAACTACAGATGACACTTATTTTGCATTAAGCTCTATTTTAGAAGACCTTATTAAAAACAATGTCCTCCCAATTATTATTGGAGGAAGTCAAGATTTAACCTATGCCAATTTTTTAGCCTATAAAAATTTAGAACAAACCGTTAATTTAGTCACCATTGATTCTAAATTAGATTTAGGGGAAGCAGACGAGGAATTAAGTTCTGAGAACTTTTTAACAAAAATCATACTTGAGCAACCTAGCTTCCTGTTTAATTATAGCAACATCGGTTACCAAACTTATTTTGTCCCTAAAGAGCACATCGATTTAGTTTCTAGATTATATTTTGATGCTTATCGTTTGGGTCAAGTTCAAAAAAACATAGAAGAAGTAGAACCAATTGTTCGTAATGCAGATATCGTAAGTTTTGATATCTCAGCTATCAGACAATCAGAAGCTCCAGGAAACAAAAATGCATCACCTAATGGGTTTTACGGAGAACAAGCTTGTCAAATTACCCGCTATGCTGGAATGAGTGATAAGCTAACCTCTATTGGATTCTATGAAATAAATCCAGAATTAGATTCAAATGGACAAACAGCTCACAGTGTTGCCCAAATGATTTGGTATTTTATAGATGGTTATAATCACCGTAAAAATGATTTTCCTATAGGGAGTAGAAAGACTTACCTAAAGTATATGGTAAACATTCAAGAGGGTCAGAATGAGGTTGTTTTTTACAAAAGTGACAAAAGTGAACGGTGGTGGATGGATGTTCCCTACCCTGCTCACAAGAAGATTAAATACGAAAGACATGTCCTAGTTCCTTGTTCATACAATGATTATAAGATAGCTTGTGACAATGAGGTGCCAAATAGATGGTGGAAAACATTTCAAAAGCTATCTTAGTTTTTAATAATTTTTTGAGTTGTTAACATCTTATTAACAAATAAAAGTTGAAAAAGTTCTTGGTTAAAATAAATATTTAGTTATCTTAGCCGACTAATGAATGCTGAAAAGCACATTTTTTATACTTAAAAATAACATTTATATGAAGAAATTACTCATTTCTACAGCTTTTTTATTTGCTGGCTTTGTGGCAACGGCACAACAAGACGCACAGTTTACACAAAACATGTTTAATAAATTAAGTGTTAACCCAGGCTCTGCTGGTCATAATGGTGGTATTTGTGCTACATTCTTAACAAGATCTCAATGGATGGGATTTGATGGAAGGCCGCAAACACATCTTTTTAGTGCAGATGCAAGGTTTAGTAAACATGGTGTTGGATTAACTATATTTCAAGATAAATTAGGAATTGAAAGTTCTTTAATTGCAAAGTTAGCCTACTCTTACCACTTAACATTAGGTGCTGGAGAGTTAGGAATTGGATTAGAAGTAGGTCTGATTAACAAATCTTTTGGAGATGAGTTTATCGCAATTGATGATTTCACTCAAGATCCATCTATACCTAATGCAAGTACATCTGCAATGACTTTTGATGCTGGTTTAGGGATTTACTATCATATTAAAGATAAAATGTATGTAGGAATTTCTACATTACACTTGCCTCAATCAGAATTAGAAGATGTTGCCGATGGTGGCGGACAGGGGGCATTGAATTATGCATCTTCTCGTCATTACTACATTATGGCTGGTTACGATTGGGATATGAGTGGCGGTGCAAGAAAGTGGGTTTTAAAGCCATCTATCTTAGCTAAAACAGATGCATCATCTACTCAACTAGATTTAAATGCATTAGTAGAATACAATAAATTAGTATGGGGAGGCGTTACCTATAGAGTACAAGATGCTGTTGCCATATTAGCGGGAGTGCACATCCCTCAATTACCAGGATTAAAATTAGGAATTTCTTATGATGTTACTACATCTGCTTTAGGCGATCACAGTAGCGGAAGTTTGGAGTTTATGATTAAATACTGTACAAACATCGTGAGCCCTCCAAAAAGAGAGGTGTATCATTCAGTAAGATTTTTATAAGAAAAACTATATATATTTTAAATTACATTAAAAGGAAAAGAAATTCCGTTTTATTTTAAAATTTAACGGTTTTACTTAGGTTTTTTCTAAGTAAAAATAAAAGAAGGAGGTAATTATGAAACGAATATTAGTATTATTAGCAGTAGTTATACTATACTCTTGTAGTAAAGGTAACGGAGAATTAATAGGTGTTCAAGATAGAGGGCAATGGTATCAGCCAGACCCTTTTGGAATGCTATTTATCCCTATGGGGAGTTATAACATGGGACCATCAGATCAAGATGTTCCTTATGCATTAACTGCACAAACAAGAACAGTCTCTGTTCAAGCATTCTATATGGATCAAACAGAGATTTCTAACAACGAATACCGTCAATTTGTTTATCACGTTAGAGATTCTATTGCCCGTAAAAT
>JAESTF010000059.1 GCA_016763795.1 Flavobacteriales bacterium | reverse complement strand
TCCTTTTATTGTTAGATATTAACAACTCAAGATCTTCTATTTTTTTATAATTTAAGAAAGATGGAGCATCTAGTAAAAGGTTTCTAATCAAGCTTTAATACCATAGTTATACTTAAACCTGTTTCAATATCATTTACCAGTTCTTCTATAACTTTTATACTATCTAGTTTTCCTGCCGGAAAGGAAAATAACCCATTATCATTTTTTACAGCCAAGTACATTTGTTGATTCTGAAAAGATAAAAATATTGGTTGATTAAATTTTTCTTTTAGCGCAACAATTCTTTCCATTAGGGAAGTTGACAATACATAATGAGCTTCTACATGATCGGTACTATAAACTAAAAACTGATCCGTAAATCTTGGGTCTTCTAAATTTATTTTATGTTCGTTAGTAAACTTAAAACTGCTAAACCTATCTAATTTAGTGCTCTGATTATTGGTTAAAATAATAGTATGTCCGTTTAACTTTTTCTTAAAACTCGACCAACAAAACATTCCTCTAAAGGTGTAATATACATTATCGGAAGTTTTGTTAGAAAATATATTCTTGAGTACATATTGATATAACATTACAACCATATTTAATATTGGAATACGCATTAAAGTTCCTACAAACTTGTTTGATACGTTATCTTCTACAACACCTATATCTGCAATATTTATAGTATTTCCATTGATAGAACTTCTTATTTGTCCGTAACTATATATTGGTGAGCTTGTTTTTATCCAAGCAAAGAGTTTGCTTTTGAGAATCTCTTTAGTAGGAGCAACTGCCCCTTGTGTAAATTCTACTTTCGGAAACAGCATTTTCACCATTTTGGAAATGGTTTCGGTTTCTTTTATTTTAAATTTTTGAAATGCACCTGCAAAGATATATGTAGTTGGATATAGTAAAACAATTAAGCCTATAAAAGGGTAAATATTAGCATAAGGATTATCTGGAGTAGCTTGAAATTGTTTTAAAAAAGTAAAAAAACTATTCTCTGAATTCGGAAAATAGTTAATTCCCATATTTAATAGCATTAAAACAAAATACAACCCTGTAATAACCCACATTATTTTTTGGGAAAACAAGGTGCGTTTTCTCTTTTTGTAAATAGAGCTTAATGCACCCTCAACTTCCGAATATACCTTTTGTATTAACTGACTATCCATATTTTCCTTTACCAATTAATAGTATTCCAAGGACTTGCTGGGTTTTCTAATACTTGTGTATGTATACCATACATCTCTTCAAGATACCCGTCTTTTCTATCTCTAATATCAAGTGTAAAGCCTAAAATATAACTTTTTGAAAATTCTTCCCAAGAAGAAAAGTTTTCTTTCGCCAATTTAGTTGCAAAGCCAATCACTTCCCAAGCTTCTTCTTCGCTAATAATTTCATAAGTATATGCTCTTCTAGCATGACCTATCAAAACACTAGCATCGTAAGCAGCTACACCTATTTCTATTTCCGAATCAAACGTAATAAACCCTTTTTGTTTTAGTATTCCTTGTACTTTTCCAGTTTTTATAAAATTTAAATAACGTTGAGCTCGTTCATTTTCTCCATATTTTTGATTCATTAACTCATCCCAATTTTCTTCTGGATCATTATTAACCATATTATAAATAAAATCAAAATACCAACGTCTTCCACCTTCTTTAAGATAGTTTGCAAAGTCCCAATATCCTTCTTTAGTGTCTATTCCCCATCCTTCTATATAATTTTTAGCTCTTATCCCTTTCTTAAAAAATAAGGTATTGGTGTTAACTTTCCACCATTCGTTTGTTACAGGGTCTAACGCTAAAGAGAATAATTGCTCTGGAGTTAAATTACTATTAGGATCTTTTTTAAATTTCACTTTGATATCATCGGGAGCATCATAAGCATCTTTTCCTGTTTTAAAATAGCGATAAGCGTATGAAGCAATAGCTATAAGAAGTATAACATAACCATACCATGGTAAATTTTGGAGCATTTGCATAATTTATGAGTTTAATAATTGATTAATATTTATTTCTTTCTGTTCTGCCTTTGGAATCTCTAAAAGTGTTTCAGTTTTATCTTTTCTAAAACCAGCAATAATACTTGCAGGAAACATTTGTATTTTATTATTGTAACTTGTTACAGCAGCATTAAAAGCTCTACGTGCTGCTGAGATCTGTTCCTCAATATCTCTTAGGCTATATTGAAGATTAAGGAATTGTTTATCAGCTTTTAAATCGGGATAGTTCTCTATATTAATAGTTAAGCCGCTCATTAGTGTCGTTAATTCATTGGAAGCTTCAATCTTTTCTTCAGGTACTTTAGCTTTTTCTACTTGACTCCGTAATTCTGTTACTTTTAAAAGGATCTCCTTTTCATGTGCTAAATACTTATTAAGCATTGCTACCAAATTTGGAATTAAATCGAATCGATTTTTAAGGTAAATTTCAATACTACCAAAAGCTTGTGCTACTTGATTTTTTTTCGCAATTATTTGATTATTGATTACAATTGCTACTATAATTAGTATCACTAAAACTGTAGTACTTATTGTTAACCCCATATTTTATTTTTTAATACCCTCATCTTTATTTCCAATAAAGGTATGGACTAATGATAAAAAATAAAATAGAGAATCTTTTTATGATGCTTAAGAATAAATAAGCGTGACGCTTGAGAAAGTATCCGTAAAGAGAATGAAAATCTGAATGAGATGATATGACTTGTTCTTAAAAAATCATTGGTTCTCGATACAGTTTTCCTTTGGAAAACCACTCGTACTGACAATGATTTCTTGCATCGAATTCCAATTAGAAGAATTAAATTTTACTTATTATTCCAATTTAAAAATGTGTTTAAAAAGTGTTCTTTTTTTCGAGAAGATACAGGTATTTTTTGTCCGTTTTTCAAATAAATAATTCCAGATTTTTCGTATTTGTCTATAAATTTTAAATTAACCATAAACGATTGGTGTGGGCGTACAAAATTAGTTTCAGAAAGTCGTTCTTCAAACTCTTTTAAGGTTTTTGATACCAAGTACTTTTTATCATCACTACAATAAAATGTAGTATATCCTTTATCTGATTCACAAAACATTAACTCATCTAAATCTACCACCTGAAGATTGTCGTGAAGAGATAGTACTAATTTAGACCCTTCATTATTCCAAACCTCTTTTACGGTTTTTATTTGCTGTTTTTGTTCTTCAATAGGTAATTCTTCAACTTTTTGTATTGCTATTTGAAGTTCATCTATATCTACGGGTTTTAAAAGATAATCTACCGCTCCAATTTTCAGAGCTTGTAAAGCAAATTCTTCATAAGCTGTAATAAATATAATTTTAAACGTTAGATTTTCTGTTTGTTTTAAAAAATCAAAAGCAGTCCCATCTAAAAGATTAATATCCAAAAAAATTAATTCTGGTTTACAAGCATTTGCCACTATAACGGCATCTTTTACAGATTCGCATTCTCCTACTACTTCTACATTAGTACCTATTAATTGTAATAAATTAAGTAGTCCTTTTCTAATATATGCTTTATCTTCTACTATTAATGCCTTCATTATTCTGCCTCTATTTTATAAGGAATTATTAAAGTAACTAGTGTTCCTTGCGCGTTGTATTTCTGTCTGTCTTCAATAGTTACAGAAGCTTTCATTTTAAAATCTTTGGATAATATTTTTAAGCGTTCGGAAGTTATCGTTGTCGATAATGACTTTTTATGCTTATTTTTATTTTGTATTATAGAATCAATTCCAATCCCATTATCCGTAATCGTGCAAGTTAAATTTTTATTTATAAAAGATACGTGAACATCAATATTTCTGTTTTCTTGCTGATT
>JAESTF010000058.1 GCA_016763795.1 Flavobacteriales bacterium | reverse complement strand
TTTTTAAATTAATGAGCCCATTTAAAAACTTTTGTTGTTTATTATTTCCATAATCAGTAAAAAAGATAGAAGCACTATCTATTAGTGCTTTAGTTAATTTATTTGTTAGCTCGTAATGAATTAAAATGTTAGCACTAAAAGCCGTATCAGAACGCTTTTTAGTATATAAAATATTATCAGAGTTTAACCTGAAATACAAGTCGGTTAGTGTATCGTTTTTATGAAAAACTTTATATTCAGGATTAATTAGATTTAAGCCTGGCATATAAATACCTGCAACATTTTTATTGGCTCCATTATTTTTTGATGAAGAACATCCGAAAATAATTATCGCAATAAATAATATGGTAAATAGTTTAATTTTCAAGCTGATCATTATTTTTAGATAGTAGTTCATTAGGTAACTGTTTCTTTGTTTTTGCACCTAACTTTTCAAGTCGAATTGTTGCATCAATTAAATTACCATTACCAGTTTTTAATTTATTAAATGCCTTATCGTATGCCAGATTTGATTGGTCTAAAGATTTTTTTATTTTTTCCATATCCTCTACGAATCCAACAAATTTATCATGCAAAGCTCCAGCTTGTCTGGCAATTTCTATGGCATTTTTTGTTTGTTTTTCATTGTTCCAAACAGATTTAATGGTTTTTAAAGTAGCCAAGAGTGTTGATGGAGTTACAATAACTACTTTTTTATCCCAAGCGTATTGGTAAAGTTGATTGTCTGTTTGCATTGCCAAACCAAATGAAGATTCAATAGGCATAAATAACAATACAAAATCAGGGGAATCAAGTCCTTTTCCGGTGGTGTAATGTTTTTCGCTAAGTCCTTTAATATGGCTTTTCACAGAATTAATATGGCTTTTAAGCGAGCTTTCACGAACTTCTTTATCTTCTGAATTAATGTACTCTTGGTAAGCAATCAAAGAAACTTTTGCATCAACAATAATGTGCTTGTTTTCAGGAAGTAGAATAATAACATCTGGCTGAATTCTATTTCCTTCATCATTTGTTGTACTGTATTGCGTTTTGTATTCTTCGCCATCTATTAAACCAGAACTTTCTAATACTTTTTCTAGAATCAATTCTCCCCAATTCCCTTGTGCTTTATTATCTCCTTTTAATGCTTTGGTTAAGTTATGAGCATCTTCACTCATTTGTGTATTTAACTTCTCTAACGATTTAATCTGTTCAATTAATGAAGTCCTATCTCTAAGCTCTTTCTCGTAAGTTTCATCAACCTTTTTTTCAAAGCTTTTAATGTTTTCTTTTAGAGGATTTAAAATTTCACTCAATCTTTTTTGGTTAGATTCAGCAAAATCGGTGGTATTTTGTTTTAATAATTTGTTGGCAATATTTTCAAACTCTAAACTAAATTTTTGTTGTAATTGGTCGACTTCTTTTTTATGCTCTTTTAAGCGAGATTCTAAATTTTGGTTGGCTTCTTTTAATTGAGCATTTTCAGAAAGTAATTGGTTTTTTTGATTAGATAAGTTTTCAATTGATTGTTTTTGCTCTTGGTAATTTTCAATTGCAGCATTTAACCTACCTTTTAAAGACCCTAACTCTTCAGTTAATTTTTCAGCATCATCATTCTTTTTTTCTAGAACGGAGTTATCTTTCTTTAGAAATTTTCCTAATACAAGACCAATTACAAGTCCAATGATTAAAAATAAAATACCTGATAAATCCATCTGTAAATTCTAAAGCAATAAAATTAAGATAAATAGTTTTTGTTTTGACTTTAATCTGTGAAAAATTGGAAGGTAGAAGTTGGAAGAAAAATAACTTCAGACTTCAAAATTCAGACTATTTTTTCTTAATATTTCAGAATCAAAATAGGAGTACCTTCATCCACCAAACTGTAAAGTTCAATAACATCTTTGTTTTTCATTCTAATGCAGCCATGCGAAGCGGGTTCGCCAATAAAACCTTCCTCAGGAGTTCCGTGTATATAAATGTATCGGTTGTAAGAATCCATGTTTCTTCCTTTGTTAATACCTGGTTCTTCCCCTTGTAGCCACATAATTCTGGTAGTTACATAATCTTTTAGTGCATTCTTTCTCTGTGTTAAAATAGGTGCTTTTTTTCCTGTATAAACTCTCGATTCTAAAATTCCACCAAAAGGAACATTGCTTCCTATTTTTCTTTTAATCGTGTGGAGCCCAGGTGGAGTCTTATAACTGTTCGCTTTACTTCCTATACCTTTTTTCGCAGTAGAAATTGAATATTTTCTGATGGTAGAATCGTTAACAATAAGATATAATCGCTGGTATTTTACCGAAACATACATGTACTTTTTAAATGATCTATCCTTATATTTTAAGTTTAAATATTCAGATAAAAAACTAGCCATTGTTTCGTTAGAGGGTTCTGTTTTCGGTTTTTCAATTTCTTCGGGAATCTCCACAACGATAGGACTAGATATTTCTTTACTGCTTTTACATGAAAATAATAAAGCAGCAGTAATAAATACAAAACCTATTTTATAGTTGAGCTTGAACATTATTTCTTTTTGTTGCTCATTTTAAGCATTATGTTGTAAAAAATGTTGGGTAAAAAAATCTTAAATGGAATAGATAGTAGTTCTTTATTCCCAATATATTTATGATTTTTATTTGCTTTTAAAGCACTTACAAATTTCTTTGCCAAAACATCCGTTTTCATACCGTTTTCTTGTGCAGGACTATTTTTATTAAACCTTCCTCCATCACCAGTAACAGCGTTTAAGGTTACATTGGTGTTAATAAACCCAGGACAAACCAATAATATTTTAATGTTATCTTTTTGAACCTCTAATCTAAATGAGTCATAAAAGCCATACAGTGCATGTTTTGATGCAGCGTAAGTACTTAGTCTTGGTAATCCAAATTTCCCTATGATACTTGTAACTACTACAATTTTACCACTTTTTTGCTGTTGCATAATTTTAGCAACTGATTTTGCTAAGGCAACATTTCCAAAATAATTAATATTCATTATTTTTTGTTCCACTTCACTGGTAGTTTCTAATGCAAAGCTTTCTTGACTAATCCCTCCATTATTAATTAAGATATCTAAACGGTTAAATTTTGCCATAACTTTTTGAGTCCACTCATCCGAATTTTGATGCTGTTCTAAATCAATAGGAAGTACTAAAATGTTTTCGTCAGCAATTTCAATGTTATTTCTAACTCTATTTAATTCGTCTAATCTTCGTGATGAAATAACGAGTTTACAATTTTCTTTAGCTAAAGCATAAGTAATAGCTTCACCTATGCCAGAAGATGCTCCTGTAATCCAAATAACCTTACCTGATAAATTCATTTTGCTAAGGTATTAATAGGATGACTAATAAAAGGTAGTTTTGTGTTGACTTTTTAACGGTGATTTCTTTAAAACATTGAGGTGGAAAATAATTTTATTTTTTTTAGATAATTCTTGCGATTAAGTTAAAAAAGTCTACTTTTGTAATCCGAATTTAAGGAATAAAAAAAGAATAAGATGAAAAGAACATTTCAACCATCAAAGAGAAAAAGAAAAAACAAGCACGGATTTAGAAGTAGAATGGAATCTGCTAACGGTAGAAAAGTGATTTCGAAAAGAAGAGCTAAAGGAAGAAAGAAATTAACAGTTTCTGACGAACCAAGACATAAAAAATAATGTTAACATTATTTATTAAAAGGGAAGCAATTATTGCTTCCC
>JAESTF010000057.1 GCA_016763795.1 Flavobacteriales bacterium | reverse complement strand
CATAAAAATGATTCGTCCATTGACATGTCTTTAAACACTACTAATCTGTACTCTTCTGGGTGTATATCTTTTCTCATCTTGTATTTTTTATTCTAAATTCGTTGAAAACGGATGCAAATGTAACCATTTTTATTAAAATTCAATATTCTTACTCGCAAAAATAAATCATTTTATCCAATTCTCTAAAACTCATTTTATATGCTCAATTTTGCACTTGATAATTTACCAAATTAATGTACCTCAGATTTATCTTAATAGCAACTTTTTTAATCTTAACTATAGATGTCTATTATTACAGAGCATTAAAAAGTTTCGTTAAAAATTACATTCCTATTTTAAAAAAAGGACTCAAAATTAGTTATTGGATCTTCACATTATCTACAATCATTTTCATGTTTGTTGCAGCTTCTTATTTCATAGAAAAAACACCTCCACCCAAATTTGCTCGAACCTATATTATGGGAATAATTATGATTATTGGAGCATCTAAATTAGTCGGAACAGTGTTTATTCTAATTTATGATATCATTAAATTTATTATTTGGATTATTAATAAATCCATTAGTATCACAACAAAAAAAACTGAGAAAAAATTTTCTATTTCGAGAGTTGAGTTTATAAAAAAATCGGCACTAATTGCATCTATTCTTCCTTTTAGTACGTTAATGTTTGGGGTATTAAAATCTGCTTTTGATTATACTATTCACAACCAAAAATTAAAAATACCGAACCTGCCCAATGCATTTAAAGGTTTAAAAATTGTTCAAATTTCTGATATCCATTCTGGCAGTTTTATATCTAAAGATCCTTTAGAAAAAGCCATCAAAATCATTAATGAGCAAGAACCTGATATTATTTTTTTTACTGGAGATTTGGTAAATGAAATTACTGAAGAAGCCTTAGATTTTATGGATACCCTAAAAAAAATTACGGCTCCAATGGGTGTATTTTCTATTTTAGGAAACCATGATTATGGCGATTATTTTTATCAAAAAGATGATACGGAAGGACGGGAACACAATTACACCTTAATGAAAGCTGTACATAGCAAGTTAGGATGGAACTTACTGCTAAACGAAAACCATATCATTAAAAAAGACAATGAACGATTAGCTATAATTGGTGTAGAAAATTGGGGAAGCCAAGCACGATTCCAAAAATATGGTGACATTAACAAAGCAAAAAAAGGTTGTTTAGATAGCGATGTAAAATTGTTATTGAGCCACGACCCTTCACACTGGGACGCACATGTTATTCCAAACCATCCTGATATTGATGTTACTTTTTCGGGGCACACCCATGGAATGCAGTTTGGTATAGAAATACCTGGTTTTATAAAGTGGAGCCCTTCTCAATATCTCTACAAAAATTGGGGTGGATTATATTCCGAAAAAAAGCAACAACTTTATGTAAACAGAGGTTTAGGATTCTTGGGTTATCCGGGCAGAGTTGGTATCTTGCCAGAAATTACGGTCTTCGAACTTTCTTAAATTATGGTAAAAAGCTTCTCTTTTTCTTTACTCTTTACTCTTTGCTCTCTGCTCTCCTTTGGACAAGATTATATTGATTTAGCTCGTTTTCACTATGCGAATACTCCCCAAAATGATTTTGATAGCATTAACGGAAATACAAATATTGAAGATGTTGGTTTAGATGTTACTTTACCTATTAAATTAAACGATAACAATGCCATTTTAACTGGTTTTAATATCGATCAAATTAAAACCAAACTTCATCCTTTGGCAAATTACACCACCATTTCTACCATAAATTTAAAAATTGGCTTTAATAAAAAGCATTCAGATAAATGGAGTGGAACATATCTATTCTTGCCAAAAATATCTTCTGATTTTAAAAACCTAACTAGTAAAGATTACCAATTTGGTGGGCTCATTTTAATGAAATACAACAAAAAAAATAACCTTAAATATAATGTAGGTGTTTATTATAATAGTGAGTTATTTGGCCCTTTTATTGTGCCTTTACTGGGCCTGTACTACAAAAGTGCTAATGATAAATTTGAAGCCAATTTAACACTTCCCATATGGGCTGATGTAAATTATAAACTCAACAATTTTATGAAAATTGGAGCTAATTTTTCTGCTTTTGTAAGAAGTTACCACTTAAGCGAAAGAAATGTTTACCTAGTAAAAAAATCGAACGATGTGTTCGGCTATTTACAATTTAACCTTAGCAAAAGTATATTACTACAAACAAAAACAGGCTACTCTATTGGTAGAAGCTATAAAGTTTATGATGATAACGATAAAACTAATTTAGCTGTTTCAGCTTTCCGCTTTGGCGATGATAGGACAGTATTAAACCCTACTTTTAAAAATGGTTTACTATTTAAAGTAAGGTTGATTTATCGATTTCATATTGATAAATAACACTTGATTTTTTCTTTAAATTTCTGTACTTTCGTTTAACAACCCTTGTAAAAAGCATTGAAACGTTTCCAACAAATACGTTAAACGAAGTAATCAAAATACGTATTCCGTACCTTTTCAAAAGAAACATTTCGTACCTCAACATTGCTTTTTCAAGCCAAAACCTTCGGTAAAAACTCTAATAGTTTTAAGTATCTTTGCTGGTATTAATACAAATACTATGAAAATTGCAGTTTTTCCAGGTTCGTTTGACCCCATTACTTTAGGGCATCAAAATATTATTGAAAGAGCTTTACCGTTGTTTGATAAAATTGTTGTGGCTATTGGCCAAAATTCTGCAAAAAAATATCTATTTACACTAGAGCAACGTACCGAATTTATTGAACTTTCATTTAACAGCCCTAAAATTGAAGTGATTAGCTACAATGGTTTAACAATAGATTTCTGCAAAACAGTAAATGCCAATTACATCTTAAGAGGCATTAGAAATAGTGCAGATTACCTCTACGAAAACTCTATTGCTCAAATGAATAAGGCAATGGAAAGCGACATTGAAACCATTTTTATCCCTACAATTCCTGAGTTATCGGCAATAAATTCGACAATTGTGCGTGATATATTAATTAATGGCGGAAATGTGGAACAGTTTGTGCCATCAGCAATCAAAAATAAGTTATCACTTTGAGAAAAATAAACCTAATATTCATTTTAAGCTTTCTTTTTTTTACTACTAATCTATTAGCAAGTAAGACAGTAGTAAAAGGGAATGCTAGTAAATTTAAAGGTAAAGAATTAATTCTATACACCTATTCTGATTACATCAGTACAAAAAAAGAGGATATTGGTTTTACCACTATCAAGCAAAATGGTGCTTATAGTTTTGAGTTTGATGCTACAGAAATAAAAAAGGTTTATCTAAGAATTGAAGATAAAATCACTTCTTTTTTTATAAAACCTGGAGAGGTTTATAACATAAACTTAATATATAGTAAAGAGTTAAATAAAGGAAGAGTTTACGATAAACAACTTTCTTTAATCTTTAACTTTCCTGTTCCAACAGAACTTAATCAACAAATAGGAAAGTTTAACCGGAAATTTGATGCCTTTATCTCCCAAAATAGAATCTTATTTGAAAAAAGAAACCACTCTATAGAGCCTAAGTTAAAATCGTTCCAAATAAAAATGCTTAAAGAAACAGCAAACGCTAACTCTAAATTTGTTACAGCTTATATTAATTACAGTATTGCGATTACTCAAAACTCTTTAGATGTTTCTTATAAAAAAACAGATCTTAAAAAAGGTAACAATACCAAAGCAAATCGCTATTTAGAATATTTAGATAAAAAGCCTATTCTTTATGACAATCCTGAATACATTAAGTTTTATAAAGCCTTTTTTAAAGGCGAATTTAAACGCCTATCATTAAAACTTCAAGGTTTTGACATTTCTAAAGCGATAAATGACAAAGCAAGTCACAGCGAATTAATAAAAGCTTTAAGTAAATATCCTTTTTTAGAAAATGATGAGTTTAAAAACCTCTTTATGTTAAATGGTTTATTAGAAGTAAGTAGAGGAAAATACTTTACCAAAAAAAATATTATAACTATTTTAAACGAAGTAAAATCAAACTCAAAATATCCTAAACACAAAATAATTGCAAGTAATATTATTGATCGTATTACTAAAAAGAAGTTTGGCATAGGAAGCCCTGCTCCTATCTTTAAATTAAAAAACAGAAATAAAGAAACCGTTTCTTTAAATAATTTTAAAGGAAAACCTGTTTACATTAATTTTTGGACCAACTGGAGTGTTCCGAGCCAGAAAGAAATGAAAATAATGCAATTGCTCTATAAAAAATACAAAGGAAAGATTGAATTTATTAGCATTTGCTCAGATAATGATTACAGCAAAATGACTAGCTTCTTAGCTAAAAACAACGGCTATAATTGGACTTTCCTTCATGTTGGAAATGATAAAAAAATATTATCTAATTATAGTGTAGTAACTTTTCCTACTTATATTTTAATGGATGAAAATTTAAAGGTAGTAAAGTTTCCTGCTGGCCGACCAGGAGGTACTGCCGAAAGAGCCACTGAAGATAATATTGATAGAGATATTTATGAATTGATTAATAATAAATAACTTACAACAACTCCTTAATAGAAGCATAAGTATTCTTTAAGACTTTATCATTAATTTCTGCATCCGTTAACCACTCTACTTTAGTAATACCTTCTTCTAATTGTGGAATTAATTCACCACCAAAACTACTTGTTAACTCAAACCAATACGTTTGTTTTAAAATAAGTTGTTCTTTAAAGGTGTAAATATGAAAAGTATCTTTTAGCTGCTTTATAATTGTTAAATCAGCTATTCCGCACTCTTCTTCTATTTCTCTTATTGCAGCTACTTTAGTTTCTTCCCCCTTCTCAATTTTACCTTTAGGTAAATCCCATTTATCTAATCGGTATATAAAAAGTTTTTCATTTTTAGAGTTGTTAACAATTCCTCCTGCAGCTTTTATAATTTTAAAATAACTTTTAAATGTTTCAAAAGCAGTTTTATAATCTATTACAATAATAATAACACTCATTTTATCATTACTATATAATAGTTCAAGCACAAAAGGAATATCCTCAATAGAAAAAAAATTCAAAACCAATTTGTGATTAAATTGATTGCAATTTTCTTCATTATTAGTAAAGAAAATTACCTTTTCGTTTACAAAAACTTTATACATTTGCGATATGATATTAAACAAAGAATCTGCCATAAAAATAGCTGAATCCTTACTACAAATTAAAGCTATTAAATTGAATCCTACAAGCCCTTTTCAATGGGCTTCGGGTTGGAATTCACCAATTTACTGCGACAATAGAAAAACATTATCTTATCCACCAGTGAGAACGTTTATTCGCCAACAGTTTGTTGATGCTATAAATGAGCATTTTCCAAATGCTGAAGTTATTGCAGGAGTTGCTACTGGCGGAATTGCTCATGGAGCACTAGTTGCCGAAGCAATGGGCTTGCCATTTGCTTATGTTAGATCAACAGCAAAAGGGCATGGTATGCAAAATTTAATTGAAGGTGATATTTTTAAAAACCAAAAAGTAGTGGTGATTGAAGATTTAATTTCAACAGGAGGTAGTAGTTTAAAAGCTGTTGAAGCACTTCGAGAAAATAAATATGATGTTTTAGGAATGGTAGCTATATTTACTTATGGTTTCGATTTAGCAAGAAAAAATTTTGAAGATGGAAAGTGTAAACTAATTACATTAAGTGATTATAATTCAATGTTAGAGGCTGCTGTAAAATCTCAATTTGTTTCAGAATCTGATGTTGAATCATTATCTGAATGGAGAAATACACCTGACACATGGGCACCTAAAAAAAGATAACACCTAAAATCATGAAAATAGAAACCAACCATCAACTT
>JAESTF010000056.1 GCA_016763795.1 Flavobacteriales bacterium | reverse complement strand
TTTTTTTTTTTTTTTTTTGATAAAAAATGAAGGAAAAAAGTCATGAAATTCAAGAATTGAATATGATGCCTTAATTAGGTTTAGTATTTGTTATTTAAAAAGGAGCGTCATCATCTTCATCCATTCCATAATTGAAGTTATCATCTTGATCATTCATTTTTGATGGAATTGTTGGGGAATCAAAATCTTCTCCAAGTGGCATTGCATTGTTATCAAAATCGCCAAAATCATTATTTCCTTGCTCAAAATCCTCAAACTTTGCTAAATGGGCAACAAATTTCAGTTTAACATCACCTACAGAACCATTTCTGTGTTTAGCAATAATAATAGTTGCCATACCTTGGGTTGAATTTCCATCTTCATCTTCTGTTAAACCGTAATATTCGGGACGGGTGATAAATTGAACCATATCCGCATCTTGCTCAATAGATCCAGATTCTCTTAAATCGGAAAGTTGTGGTCTTTTGTCTCCACCTCTGGTTTCAACAGCTCTACTTAGCTGAGATAAAGCTAAAACAGGAATGTTTAGTTCTTTTGCGATACTTTTTAGAGATCGTGAAATCATACTAATTTCTTGTTCTCTATTTCCTCCATTATCTCCATTACCACTCATTAACTGAAGGTAGTCAATAATTAGGAGTTGAATATTGTGTTGTGATTTTAGTCTTCGTGCTTTTGCTCTTAATTCGAAAACTGATAATCCGGCACTATCATCAATAAAAATAGGTGCTTCAGCTAATCCTGCAATTTTAGTTTGTATTTGCTGTATTTCATCGTTTCGTAAATTTCCACTTCTTAATTTTTCTGATGAAATTTCAGATTCTGAGGAAACTAGCCTTGTTACTAATTGCACAGATGACATTTCTAAAGAGAAGAATGCAACGGGTATATTAAAATCTACAGCAGCATTTCTTGCTAATGAGAGCACGTATGATGTTTTCCCCATTGCTGGACGAGCAGCAATAATAACTAAATCTGAAGGCTGCCAGCCTGAAGTAATTCTATCTAATGCGGTAAAACCAGAGGCAACACCAATAACCCCACTTTCTTGGTTTTTAGCTTCTTCAATTTGTTTGATTGATTCACGAATCAGATCAGACATGGATTCGTAACTCTTGTTAATGTTCCCTTCAGCAACTGAAAACAGGCTTGATTCAGCTTCATCTAATAAAGAAAACACATCTGTTGTTTCATCATATGCTTTGGTAATTATTTCGGAAGAGATTCTTATTAATTCGCGTTGAATATATTTTTGAGAAATAATACGCGCATGGAATTCGATGTTTGCTGCTGATGCAACCCGGTTGGTTAATTGTGTGATGTAATACGGTCCGCCAACTAAATCTAATTCCCCTCGTTGTTTTAGTTCGTGAGTTACCGTTAAAATATCAACAGGGTCTGATTTTCCGAATAAGTGTTGTATTACTGCATAAATTTTTTGGTGGGTTTCTTTGTAAAAACTTTTGATTTGTAGAATGTCTATTGCTGTATTTACGGCATCTTTCTCGAGCATTAATGCTCCTAAAACTGCTTCTTCTAAATCAACTGCCTGTGGTGGAAGTTTTCCATGTTCTAATGGAACTGCGGGATAAGAAGGCTTTGTTCTTTTTCGTGTAGATGTTTTATTCGTTTCTGCCATGTTTCAAAGATACAAAATAGCGTTTTAGGTACTTGATAATTTGATGAGAATATTCTTTTTAGTTATTAGATGGAATTAATTCTTTAATATTTAACCGATTAGCAAATTATTAACTGGTTATTAACCTGTTTTGAACAGGGTTGTTAATAATTATTTGTTTGTGTTAGGGATGGTAGTGGTATCCTTTTTTTAGTACTTATTAAATACGGTAGTAAGAACAAAAATATTTAGCGAACAGCCCATTAAAATACTGAGACAATGGGTTTAATATAAAAATCCCTAATTTTAATGTATGAATTGGAAATCGTTTACGGGTTTAATTATTATTATTATTATTGTTGGAGCTTGTTCTAAGGATAAAGATGTAACAGGTCCAACAATAGTTGTTCATACCCCTATGCAAGGACAGCAAATTAATGGAGGAGATACGATACATGTAACGGCTACAATTACTGATGAACAAAATGTTGAAAATGTTAGTGTTACGGTTATTGATGCTAATGATGTTTCTGTTTTAGCTACTGTAAGTAAAAAACCAAATACATTAACTTTTGAGCTAAATATTTCTTATTTTTTTGATGATTTGCAATTGCCTTCAGGCGAATAGCATTTGAAAGTAAGTGCTTTTGATGGGACAAATACAACGGATAAATATATTAGTATACTTTTTAATGAAACACCAAGGGTTAAAAAAGGGACTTTTATTATTAGTAATAGTTCTAACTTATCGCAAGTTTATTTTTTAGATAGTTTCTATAGCGGGAGTTCTTATAAAACTATTAATGGCGATTATTTGGGGGTGGCAGTTAATTCGCATAGTCAGCAGTTAGTTTATGCTTCAAAAATTACTGGAAGTATTAATTCTACAGATTTAATTTTTGGAGGAAATTTCTGGAATATTCCGATACTTAATAATTCTTCTGTTCCATTTTACAGAGGGTTTTATTTTTTGGAAGAAGGTGTCTATCTAGGAAAAAATACGGGAGGAATACAAGGGTATGATAAAAATGGGAATCCAAATTTTCATACACAGATTAATACTGGTTTTTATATGGAAAGTGCATTAATTCATGATAATCGATACTTTGTTGCGGAAGAGCAGCATTTATCAGCTAATACGGTAAGGTTGCTGCTTTATTGGATTGATAATGGAGTTTTGGTTCAGCAAACGACTGTAAATAAAGATATAAAAGGAATTTATTCTAAAAACCCATCGACTATTATTTTATTGGCAAATGATGCTTCTGCGAATGGAAAAGTTCTTTTTTATGACATTCCTTCGGGTGGTATTACCTCTCCATTTAATGTAAGTTTAAATCAGATTGATGATTGCTTAGAAATAAACACTGGCACTTATTTAGTTGTAGAGGGAGGAGATATTACGACTGTTAATGTGAACAGCTTTACTTCAGCCCCTTATTTAACAGGTGTTAATGCAAATAATATTTGGTACGATGAACTAACAAACGAGTTGTATGTTGCTAGTGGAAATTCATTAGACATCTATGATTATGGAACAAAATCTTTAAAAGGAAATTATGTGCATACTGATATAATAAAAGATGTTGTTTTTTGGTATAATAAATAGTTATACTAAAACAGAAATTCATAATAACAAAAGCCAAACATATGTTTGGCTTTTGTTATTATGAATTTTCTTAAAGAAGTTAAGTCTTATTCATTAAATACTCCCATAGAACAAAACTTGTTTATTCGTTTTGTAACTAGCTTATCTTTATCACATTCTTTTAATTTTGTGATGTGTTTAAGGATTTCTTTTTTAACGGTAGCAAATGTTTCTTCAGGGTTAACATGAGCTCCACCAATAGGTTCTTTAATTATACCATCAATTAATTTGTTTTTCAACATATCTTCTGATGTTAGTTTCAACGCTTCGGCAGCTTCTTCTTTGTGATCCCAGTTTTTCCATAAAATAGAAGAACAAGATTCTGGAGAAATAACAGAATACCACGTGTTTTCTAGCATTAATACTTTATCGCCAATACCAATTCCTAAAGCACCGCCAGATGCTCCTTCGCCAATAATTATTACAATAATTGGAACGGTTAATTGAGACATTTCTAACAAGTTACGAGCAATAGCTTCTCCTTGTCCTCTTTCTTCTGCTTCTAAACCAGGAAATGCTCCAGGGGTATCAACCAAACAAATAACAGGTTTGTTAAATTTTTCTGCTAACTTCATTAAACGTAATGCCTTACGATATCCCTCGGGGTTAGGCATCCCGAAATTTCGGTACTGTCGCATTTTTGTATTAATGCCTTTTTGCTGACCAATAAACATTACCGATTGACCATCAATACTGCCAAAACCACCCACCATTGCTTTGTCATCTTTTACAGTTCTATCTCCGTGTAACTCAATAAATTCTCCATCGGTAATTGCTTCAATATAACTTAATGTATATGGCCGTTCTGGGTGTCTAGAAACTTGAACTCTTTGCCAAGCGGTTAGATTACTGAAAATCTCTTTACGAGTTTCTTTCAGTTTTTTTTCAATTTCTTTTATAATTTTAGTGGTATCAACACCTTTCTCTTCTTGTAATTTAGTGTTTTCAACCAATTGGTCTTCTAACACTTTTATTGGTTCTTCAAAATCTAAATATACTGCCATCTTTTTCCAATAATAATAGAGTGCTAAATTACTAATTTTGTTAAATCAACACTTTTCTTATTCGTATTTTTGAAAATGTAGTGTGAAAATTTGAATTATGATTGTTTTTCCAAACGCGAAAATAAATATCGGATTAAATATTGTTGAAAAACGTGAAGATGGTTTTCATAACATTGAGAGTGTTTTTTATCCTGTAATGGATTTGTTTGATGTGCTGGAAGTTGTTGAAAATGAGCAGTTAGAATTTACTTCTTCCGGAATAGAAATACCAGGGAGTAAAGTTTCTAATTTATGTGTAAAAGCATTCCAATTAATAGCAACAGATTACAACATTCCTTTTGTGAAAATTCATTTGCATAAAGTGATTCCGATTGGCGCTGGATTGGGAGGGGGTTCTGCTGATGCTGCTTTTATGTTGAAGGTTTTAAATGATTTATTTGAGCTTAATTTGACAATAGAGCAACTTATTGATTATGCTAGGAAATTAGGTAGCGATTGTGCTTTTTTTATTAAAAACAAGCCTGTTTATGCATTTAATAAGGGGGATAAATTTGAAAATATTGCGTTAAATTTATCAAATTATGAGCTTAAAATTGAATATCCAAATATTCATATTGGAACCACTGAATCTTATCGTGGAATTGTTCCTCAGAAATCAACAAAAAATTTAAAAATTTTAATACAAGAGCCTGTTATTAATTGGAAGGATTCAATTAAAAATGATTTTGAGGATTCAGTTTTTCCAGTACATACTAAAATTGAAAAATTTAAACTACAAATGTATATTGATGGGGCAATTTTTGCTTCTATG
This sequence comes from Flavobacteriales bacterium, assembly GCA_016763795.1. GTDB lineage: Bacteria > Bacteroidota > Bacteroidia > Flavobacteriales_E > Vicingaceae. The sequence continues at coordinate 7,480 of JAESTF010000056.1, read as the reverse complement.
ACCGGAAGTGGCTCTGCTGTTTTTGGCATTTTTGAAAAAAAATAAAAAGCTGCTGTAACTTTTTTAACTGTAGTTCGTCCTACTATCAAACTAACATTAATTAATGACTGTTACTGAGTATAACGATAGTGTAGATCAGTTTTCTGATAACCTTTATCGCTTTGTGTTGAAGAACATTAAAGATAGTGATAAGGCGAAAGATATTGTGCAAGATACTTACTTAAAGTTTTGGGAAAAGAAGGATAGTGTTGATGTGAAAAAAATAAAACCTTATTTATTTACTACAGCTTATCATACTTTGATTGATGTGGTTCGAAGAGAAAAAAAACAAGGTTCGTTTGATGATGTAAAAGAAGAAAGTTACAGTACAAAAGCTGAATATTCTGATTTGCAAGAAATTTTACACAAGGCAATAGAGCAATTGCCTGAAGATCAAAAAGCAGTTATTTTATTAAGAGATTATGAAGGTTATGCTTATGATGAGATTGCTGAAATAACAAAAATGACCGAATCGCAAGTGAAGGTTTACATTTTTAGAGGAAGAAAATTTTTAAAAAATTATTTGGGAAGTGTGGAGGCATTGATATGAGTTTAATTACCAGAAATAACTACGAAGCATATTTGCTTGATTACGTTGAGGAGACTTTATCTCCTGAGCTAGTTGCGGAGTTAATGTTGTTTTTGGAACAACATCTAGACTTAAAAGAAGTGCTAGAAGATTTTGAAATTCATACATTAGTACCAAAGGAAACAGTTGCTTTTGATAAATCAGCATTAAAGAAAGAAGCAGGATTAATCACATTAGTGAATTACGAAGACTTTATTATTGCGGAAGTTGAAGGAATAAATACTCCAGAAAAGTCTACTGCGCTGTATTTATTTTTGGAACAAAATCCAGAAAAACAAGAAGAATTTGTTACTTATCAAAAAACAACGTTAGTTGCCCCAACTATTATTTTTGAAGGTAAGAAATCATTAAAAAAGAAAGAGGGGGTTATTGTTCCGATGTATTGGTGGTACTCTTCGGCAGCTGCTGTGGTTATTATCTTGTTTTCATTAAACATGTTTAATCGTAATGAACAGGTTTATTTTCCAATTGCTGATAGGGAAGAGGTTAATTTTAAGAATGATGCTTTTGAAGAAAGTGTAATTAAGGATAAAATTATTTTAGAAGAAAAATTGCCAACAGTAGAGGAAATAGCTAGATCTGATAAGAAACCAAAGAATAAGCTTGAAAAAAATCTAAAGAAGAATACACTAAATAGTCTTCCTGTAAAGGAAGAGGTCAAAGGTTTAACACAATATACTAATATTCCAAAAGAAAAGATAAAAATTGAAAGTGATACTGCTGTAATTCAAAATCAAAACCAAAAAAGGAGTATAACAATAGAAGAAGAAAATCTTTATGCAGAAAATAATGTGATCATTACTTATGAAGATGAAATTTTAGATAATGGAACCCTAAATCTGGTTAAACGAAAAATGACCAAATTAGAATTGGTAAGAGCTGCTGTAAAACACCAAATGAATGGGAATTTAGATAAAGGAAAAGAAAAAATATTATTCGCATTAAACTCTAAACCATTGAATTTTCTTAAGAAAAGAAATAGAAAAGAATAAAAGATTGTAACAAATTTACAGAAGTGTTCGTCCTATTTTTAAACACCGGTGAATGTTACAAATTTTAAAACCACAACAATGAAAAAAATAATTACAATAATAGTATCTCTTGTTTTTATGAGCAATATTTTTGCTCAAACAGAAACAAGAGCTTTTGAGGAGGTTAATGCCTTAAAAATAAATTTACCATTTAAAATTGTTCTAATTCAAGGAGCTACTAATAAAGTAGAAATTTCAGGCCTTAAAGAAGAGTATTTAGAAAAAGTGAAAACAAATGTTGAAAATGGGGAACTTTCTATTTTTACAAAAGGGAAGATAAAATCGAAAAAAGAAGTAATAATAACGATAACATTTAAACATGTTAATAGAATTAAATTAGGTGGAGCTTCCGATATCTCTACGCTTGATTTTATAAGAGAAAAAGAATTAGTAATTAATGGGGGAGGGGCAATTGAAGCTGACTTTAATTTAGAGGTAACTAATTTAACAATTGAGTTTTCTGGAGCGAGTGATTTGAAATTAAGGGGTTTGGCAGACAGTTTTTATTTAAAAGCAAGTGGAGCTTCAGATGTTAAAGCATCAAATTTTATTGTTAAAAATATTGAGATAGATATTTCTGGAGCTTCGGATGCAAAGGTTCATGCAACAGAATCTATAAAAGGAAAAGCAACAGGAGCATCGAGTATAAGTGTTAAGGGGTCACCTGCCCTTAAATTAATAAATCAATTAGGAGCATCAAGTACATCATATGGGGTAAATAGAATAAATGGGTATAATGATGATGTTACTATTAAAGTAGGGAAACAACATTTAGATGTAATAGATGATGATGTTGATTTAAAATTAGGAAATAAAGGAGTAATTGTAAAGGATGATGGAGATACAGTAAAACTAAAATGGGGACACACTCAAATTATTGTAATTGATGATTCGGTACAGTTTATTAGAACAACTAAAAAAAGAAGAAGCCACTGGTCTGGAGTAGATTTAGCGATTAATGGTTTTGTAAATTCAAGTAATAGTTTTGATTTAAGTAATGATGCTAAAACAGTACCTGAGGATATTACTCAGTTTATGGAATTGAATTATGCTAAATCGTGGAGCTTTAGTATCAATTTTATGGAGTTTTATATTCCGATAAGTACTCATCATTTCGGGTTAGTAGTTGGAATGGGAAGTGAGTGGAATAATTATGAACTAAAACACAATGTTAAATTAAATGCTGAGGGAGGAGAGTTTGTACATCAAAATGTAGATGAGTTTAACAAAAATTATACTTGGGGAGAGGTTGATACGCTATTGGATTATTCTAAAAACAGATTTAAAACATGGTTTATTAATGCTCCGTTATTATTAGAATTAAATACAGGAAATAAAGCCAATAAGTCATTCCATATTTCTGCAGGAGCTATTTTTGGATTTAATCTTCAAACTAAAATGAAATATAAGTATCGTTTAAATGGTGATAGTAAAAAAGAAAAGGATAAGCAAAGTTTTAATACTAATCCGTTTAGAGTAAGTGCAACTGTTCGTGCTGGAGTTGGACGGTTTAATTTTTTTGCAACTTATAGTTTAACACCTTTGTTTGAAAATGGAAGAGGACCAGAGCTTTATCCGTTTACTGTCGGTGTTACTTTATTAGGATTTTAACAAGCCCACCTATAACAATTTCGGGGTAGTATCCGAAAACCCACCTGTTTAGTTAGTGCAGCCTCTCGAGAAGTCGAGAGGTTTTTTATTTGTCATTCAGAATGATAATTTGTCAAAAACTTGTTTTGTAACAAATTGAAATGAAGAATCTATTTCTTATAATGTGGATGTGAAAAATCGATTTATGTGAATAATTCTTTAAGTTTTTAGATACTTTACTTCGGGGCTTTTGCTCTTGCAGAACATGCTCAGCATAAAGCCAGCTTAGTACGACAAGGGTTTAATCTTTCAGTCCCATCATTTTTCGTAAACGAGGGTTTTTTTCTGTTTCTTTAATTTCGTTGAGTAAAGTTTCAATGGCAGTTTTAGTTTCTTTATTGTTAGATAAAGCATTTCGTAAATCCAATTCTTTATCATCACCAGGTTTAATGTCTTTTAACTCTTTTTCGGCTACATGAATCCTGTTGTTGTACATTTCTTCCAAATCAGTTAAAACATTAATTCCTGTCATCCTCATCCACCAAGCTTCTTCATTTTTAGCAACATCCTCTAAAACGGGGATAGCTTCTTTTACTGTTTTGTTGTTTTGGTTTTTTAAGTATTTTCCGTAAGTCATTATAAAGCTATACTTTCCAAAACCACTTATCTCTTTAGCGGTTTTTATAAAGAAAGAGTGTTGCTCAGCTGTTCCATGCTCAGCATAAACACCACAAACAGCATTTTTAATTCTTGAATTTTTTTCATTTTCTAAGCTCTTAGAAAATTTCATAGCATCGGTATAACTTGCTTCGGATAAGCTTGATAAAGATTTTCCAATTACGTAATAAGATTCTTCTGAAATACCATTTATTAAAACAGCTTTTACCTCTTCATCATCTTTAAAATATTTAGAAAGAACGGCAATTGCATCACCTCTTACTTTAGAATTAGTATCGTTTTTAGCTAAGTTTAATAGTTTGTTTTTTACTTCTTCGCTATTGCTTTTTGCTGCTTTTTTAATTCCTCTAATGGCAATTCTTCTTAAGTATGGATAATTATCGTTTAAAGCATTCGTAATTGCTGCTATTGCAATCTCATCACCAGATTTTGATAGTTTTTTAATAGCTTCATAACGATCTAAATAGCGTGGTGCATTATTGTACATAAATGCCCATTCTTTAATGGTTGTGTGGTTGTCTATTTTTTCACACAACAACATTTTATCCGAATCAAAATTTACTAAATCTGGTTTTGATTCAACTTCAAAAGAGAAAGTATTAGTTATACCATTTATAATAACTTGTTTTTTTTCTACTTTTCCACCAACATAGATGTCAATATCTACAGGTAAATAGTAAATAGGAGCGATGTTTAAGTCTTGCATTTGTTTAATGGTAATCGTTTGTGTTTTAGTAGAATCAATATAATTGTAAGTAATGTCTAATTCAGGATGACCTTTTGCATAAAACCATTGGTTAAAAAACCAGTTTAAATCTTCTCCAGTTATTTTTTCGCAAGCCATTCTTAATTGATGCATTTCTACGTCAGTATATTTGTTGGTTTCTAAATACAATTTAAGTGATGCAAAAAAGGCTTCATCACCAATATGTTTTCTTAACATATGTAAAATTCTCCCACCTTTTTGGTAAGTATGTCTATCAAACATATCTTCTCTTTTCTCATAATCAAAACGAATCATATCCTTTTTCCCACCTCTTTTAACTTGGCTTAAGTAAGTGTTTAAATCATTTTGTAAACCTTCGGCAGCTTTATCGTTGCCATATTTGTGTTCTCTCCAAAGAACTTCTCCATAAGTGGCAAAAGATTCATTTAAAGGTAAATTTGCCCATGATTCGCATGTAACTAAATCTCCAAACCAGTGGTGAAATAATTCATGAGAAATTACATCTTCACCAGCACTTCCGTCAATCATTTCTCTTTTTGTTTGATGTGTAAATTCTCCAAAAATTACAGCCGAAGTATTTTCCATTGCTCCAGATACATAATCTCTAACAATTACTTGACTGTATTTTTGCCAAGGGTAATCAACACCTAATTTGTTCGAGAAAAATTCTAACATCTCTGGTGTTAAACCAAAAATGTCTTTCGAATATTCAGCATATTCTTTTTCTACATAATAATTTACTTCAATGTCTCTCCATGTCTCTTTGTAGATTTCAAATTCGCCAATGGTCATCATAAATAAATAGGGCGCATGTTTCATGTTTTGTTCCCAAAAATCAGTTCTTGTTCCATCTCCATTAATTTCTGAATAAGATAAAATACCGTTAGATAATGTTTTATATTTTTCGCTAACTGTTATAGCAATTTCTTCGGTAGATTTTTGGTTAGGAGAGTCTATTGTAGGAAACCAGGCAGAATTTGATTGTGTTTCTCCCTGTGTCCAAATTTGCATAGGCTTATCTTTATCCTCTCCTTTTTCATTAATAAAGTACAATCCTTTATCTGAAGAAATAGCATTACTTCCGCCTTCTTTTAACTCATTGGGTTTAGAGGTATAGTCGATAAATATTTTGAGGGTATCGTTTTGAGTATATTTTTTTGCTAAGTCAATAGTAATTAGTAAGCTGTCGTAGTTGTATTTTAAATCAGTGTATAGAGGCAAACTGTCACTTCCTAGTGTAATCAGTTGAACTTTATTTAAGTCCATTCCTCTAGCATTAAGAACTAATGTTTCTTGAGTGTAAAAATGAGGCACTAAAGTAATCTCTGCTTTACCGTACATGTGAGCTTTTTCCCAATTAAAGCTTACGGCTAATTTAGTATGAATTAAATCAAAATGTTTTGTGTTAGAAGCATTATAGATTGGCCGTGTAGGTATTTTGTTAGGGTCTTCAACTTCAATTATTTGCTCAGGAAGCTCAATTGGTTCGAGTGTTTTACATCCAATAAAAAAGATAGTTACTACTAGTAAGTAAGTTAAATTTTTAAGCATAGTTATAGGTTCAATAGGTTTAGTGAAGTAAAGTTGGGAACAATAATGTTGAGATTCAATTAGTAAAGGATAAGCGGTAAATAAGCTATTTTAAAGGAAGTTTATAGTATAATCTAATTATGTTTTTTGCAGTTGCTTCTCTGGTTTTAGGTTTAGTTTCTCTTCCTTTATTCAGGAATATTCCATTTTGGAAAAAATCACGAATAAAAAAAGTCGACAATTTCTTGCCGACTTTTAAGCTCTCAGTAATATAATGTATTCACTAACTAAACTATCTAAGAAACCTTTTCTTTATAATGTGTTAATAATAATGTTTGCGATTTTTGCACCTGTAATTTCAGCGTACTTAAGTCTATTAAAACAATTCCTAAAGGGAAAATTTGATTTTCTCTTGTAATATATTCCTCAAAATTAGGCTCATTGTAAATGAAGCTTGAAGTAGTTCCGAAAACGTTTTTTAATTCAGTTTTAAATTCATTGATTTTTATTAGGAGTGTTTCCAAACTTTCATTTTTAGCAGATTTGCTCCTTACTAAATTTAAGTCCATATGGGCATCACTTAAACCAGCATAGTTATTGGTTAACGTTTTTTCTGCATCTTCTCTGCTCATGGCTTCTTTATTTAAGCTCCATACGGAGGTAATTAGAAGGTTATCAATATATACCGTTAAATCTTCTGCTTTTTTAAGAGTAGATTTAAATAGTTTTTGATCTGAGTCTTTTAAACTATCAGTTTTTACGGTTAGTAGCAGACTGTTATTAAAGATATTCAATGCTGTACTTTCGTTGTCGATGTTATACTGAATGTTGTGTTGAGCAAGGACAACATCATTACTCTTCCTTAATTGTACTAAAGAAAAAAGCATAGTTGCTCCTGCAATTGCAACAACGGTTGTAATTACGGTGTTGGTTCTTAGCTCTTTGTTTTTGTAATAGCTAAAAATGTAGAGTGGGAGATAGAAAAATAGGATTAATGCTCCTCCAACAGTCATTAAAATATTTGCCCAAGGCCAGTGCATTACTTTAAATAAAATGCCAAAGGTTACGATAAAAGCACTTAATGTTCCTGCTATATTTACCCAAATTCGGGGTTTGATTATTTTTTCTTTTACCCGAAGAGTTAAGAAAATGGGCATAAATATTAAGCAGAGTAATAACACTCCTATAATGTATAGGAGGGCTACTCCTGGAAAGTGTAAGATTTTAAAAATTGTTGCAAATAGCAATAGTACTGCTGCTGTAATTCCGGTAATGTGCATTGTTTTTCTCATTTTT
>JAESTF010000055.1 GCA_016763795.1 Flavobacteriales bacterium | reverse complement strand
ATACAAAATGGTAATGCTTATGATGAGGGATTAAAAGATTTCTGGATTCCTATTAAAAAATACTGGAATGATTATACAATTGAAAACGGAAAAGCATTGGAAGGGTTTCATTCTCCTGCTGGATTAAAATGGCAGTACACACACGGTGTTCAAGATACTTCTAAAATTAGCCCAGATAACTGGAATTTAGATTTACAACACCTTACTCGTAAAGAAAATGACAAGATACAATTGGCCATGTTTTATGATTACAGAACCAATGTTCCATTATATCCAAAATGGCAAAAATACTTGAGAGATAATCAACCACCAACTTTAATCGTTTGGGGTAAAAACGACTATATTTTTCCGGCAGATGGGGCCTATCCTTACAAGAAAGATTTAAAAAACTTAGAATTTCACTTATTGGATACAGGCCACTTTGCTTTAGAAGAAAAAGGAGATGAAATAGCCAATTACATTTTAAATTTTTTAGATAAAAACAACATTAAATAAAAACTCAACTTAACAATAAAAACGAAAAAATTATGAAAACAATAAATTGGAAAAATGCAATAATTGCAGGCGTATTAGGAACAGTATTATTTGACTTGGTAGGGTTGTTAATCACAGGTAATTGGTGGGATATTCCAGGAATACTTGGAACAAAAACAGGCTTAGGATTAGCTTATGGTGTTGTAGGACATTACAGTAACGGAGTTTTATTAGCAATCCTATTTGCAGGGTTAGAACCCTCATTAATGGGTCCAAAATGGCTTAGACCAATACTTTTCGTTACGGCAGAGATGGTTGCTTTAGTATGGTTATTTATGCTGCCTTTATTAGGAGCAGGAGTGGCAGGAATTGAGATGTCGCCAATGATGCCAGTAATTACATTTGTCCGTCATTTAGCATATGCCGTTCCATTAATATTCTTAATCAGTTACAATACTAAACAAGTATTGGCAACTGCTTAATCTATTGCTCAGTTAGAAGGGAATAGTCCTTCTAACTGAGCTTATATAAAATAAAAACAAGATGATGAATACTAAATTGTTAATGACAATAAGTGCTTTTTTTTTAGGAGGTATAGGAATGTTTATTTCGTTTTTACCTGAGGAAATTTCTATTTATTTAGAAATGGGAGATGGAGTATTTACACAAATATTACTTCAAATTATCGGAGCTTTATTTATGGGGTTTGGGTTATTAAACTGGATGATTAGAGAAGCGTTATTGGGAGGAATTTATAATAAGCCTATCGTAATAGGGAATTTGATGCATTTTGGAGTAACAAGTCTTGCTTTAACAAGAGCGTTGTTTGGAATAGAAGAGCATTTTGAAATAGTATTACCATTAACAATCGTTTATATTTTTTTTGCTTTAGCCTTCTTTTTTCTTTTTAGAAATAATCCGAAAGCCATAACCAACAGATAAGATGGAGAAATTAAAATATACCAGCGACATTGCTTTTACACCAGTAGTAAAAGCCATTCAAGAAAGTCATCATTCACGTAGTAATTACGCCCGAATGGAAGAATCTGGAGGATGGCAAAAGGCAATAACACCACAGTTAGAAAATTTTCTGGCTGATATAGATTCTTTTTATTTGAGTACATCAAATGTTGATGGTCAGCCATACACACAACACCGAGGAGGACCAAAAGGATTTTTAAAAGTATTGGATACTCATACCTTGGCCTTTGCAGATTTTGGCGGGAACCGGCAATACATTACAGCAGGAAATCTAAGTGAAAATAATAAAGCTTTCATTTTTTTAATGGACTACACTACGCAAACCCGAATAAAAGTTTGGGGAACAGCAAAAATAGATGATCAAGACCAACAGTTGATGAGGAAATTAAGTGATGAATCTTATAAAGCAAGAATAGAAAGAAGCATCATTTTTACAGTTGAAGCTTGGGATATAAATTGCAGGCAGCACATCCAAAAACGATTTACAGAAGAGGATGTAGCTTTAATAACAACCCCATTGAACGATAAAATAAAAGTATTAGAGGAACTCCTCAAAAAAAATTAGAATATGATTAACACAATTATTAGAATCTTTAAAAAACCATTGAAAGAAAACTCAAGTCAGACTCCAAAAGGAGCTTGCTTGAATTGTTGGGGATATCAAGAGTACGATAACATAGTTCGCCAATTGCATTATGATAGGCAGATAAATGTAAATAATGGAGTTGAAAAATATTCTTTTATCCAAGATTTTGTGATTACCAACCTAGATGGGATAAGGTTAATAAATGGTATAAAAAACAATTTTTAAGATGTCATTAGTTGATTTATTTTGTATATACAATATAATTATTTAAGTTTGCATTATGAAATCCGAAAAAATAGCACATCCTTTATTAGATGGCATTAATCCGAATGAATGTGTGAGCTCTCAGTTGAACAGAGTATCTAGGGTAATTAATAAAATATTTAGGAGTCATTTAAAACCAATGAATATCACTTTAAGTCAGTTGGGAATTATGTTTCTTTTAGGGAAGAAAAAAAACATCTATCAATCAGAAGTAGCTGCCTTTTTAAAGTTAGATCCCTCTACATTAACAAGAGATTTAGAGCGGTTAATTAAAAAAGGGTTTGTTCAAAAAAGTGGATATGCAAATAAGCCAAATTTAGATTTAACCGAAGGTGGATTTGTTCATTTAGAAAAAACTATTCCTTATTGGAAAAAAGCACAAGAAGAGGTCGCTGAAGTTTTTGATGGAGAAGGTATTTCTTCAGTCAATTATTTATTTGCAAAAATTTAAGCGTAAAAAATTTTAATTACAACATTGTATATACAATATAAATAAAAACATAGAAAATATGAAAGAAAGAAAATTACAGCAGAACAATTATTATCAAATCAATTAATCAAACAAAAAAATTTAAAATCAATATTGTATATACACAATAAAAAATCAAAGAATTATGAAACAAAAACAAAACAAAATGGAACGCCTATTTAATTGGGTAACCAGCCATCATAAGTTAGTACTAATAATTAGTGCAGTCGTATTAATGTCGGCAGCAGCATTTATTCCAACCCTTACAAAAGATACTCGGTTCGATGCTTTTTTACCAGAGGATGATGAGGTGCTACTTTACAGAAATCAGTTAAAAGAAACTTTTGGGTTAAAAGATCCGATGGTTATAGCCATTGTAAATGAAAACGGAATATTTAATAAGCAGAGTTTGGAATTGGTTCACGAAATAAGTGAAAAACTAAAATCAGTACCAGGTGTAGATCCCGATCAAATTAGAAGTTTGTCTACCGAGAACAATATTGTTGGAACAGAAGAAGGAATTAAAGTCGACCCCTTCTTTGAGTTTGAGGAACTCACAGATAAAAAAGCACAAGAAGTAAAAGCTGCAATAGCAGATTTTGAACTTTACAAAGGTAGTTTAGTTTCAAAGGATTATACCACTACACTAGTAGTTGCAGAAATGCTTGATAGCTACGATAGAAAACAACACGAAGTCTATGATAATATTACAGAATTATTAGAAAAATATAAGGGAAATGAAGAGCAATTATATTT
>JAESTF010000054.1 GCA_016763795.1 Flavobacteriales bacterium | reverse complement strand
TATTACCTTTTCTAAACGATCTAGCGCTTCTTTAGCTGTTTCATTTTCTGCCCCCTGTTTTAACTGATTAGGGATTTCAATTTTTCCATTTAAATGATTCCCATCCTGATCATAAATATCGTATTCTACAGGAATTTCACCACATCTTTGAGCTGCTTTCCATACATATTTAGGGAAACTCGGAAATCCTTCTGTTGTTGCCTCAGTTGAACGTTGCCAAATTCTTTCTACAAATTTTCCATTTTTTCCTTTACCTGATTGAGAAATTTCTCCATTTGGGTGAAAACGTTTAAAAGTTTCTATATTACCCTCATTGTCAAAAGATGTCTCGCAAATAAGATATCCACTAGGAGATTTCCACCATTTCCATTCTCCAGCAAATCGACCTTTATCATTTTTTTTTCCTAACTCCCATTCATTTTCCCTAAAGTTCCAGATGGCTAGCTCAGGAACTGTTGTTGGTTTTATTGGTTTTTCTTGTGTCATGTTTTGTTGAATTTTTTAATAAAGCTTAACGTTTAGTATAAGAAACGTAGAGCTTAAATATACACTTTTGTTTGCGGCTATAAATAAGGCGCTTGATTTTATTAACCAAACGCCCTATGTTTTTTTTATACCTTGCTACCTAACCGTTTTATTTTTAAACGGGTTCTCTTTATAAATTTAATTAATTACATACCATTTACCTGATGTATAGATAAGTGTAATGGGACCTGATGGTGTTGGAGCAGAATAATCTACTCCTGAACCTCTAATAGGATTTCCATTTGGGTTAATAGTTAAGCCTGTACCGGAATCATGATAAAAATATACAATTTGTCCGTTAGTAGGGCTTGCTGGCATTGTAACTGTAACTGTTCCTATAGCAATAACAATCTGATTATTGGTGTTTAGGGTTGTATTTGTACTTACTATATTCGCTGATAGATTTCCCCCAGAAGCTCCCGTTGCACCAGTTAATCCAGTAGGTCCAACAGGTCCTTGTGGTCCGGCTACTGTTGAAGCAGCACCCGTTGCACCAGTTGGTCCAGTAGGCCCTTGTGGTCCGGCTACTGTTGAAGCAGCGCCCGTTGCACCAGTTAGTCCAGTAGGCCCTTGTGGTCCGGCTACTGTTGAAGCAGCACCCGTTGCACCAGTTAATCCAGTAGGTCCTTGTGGTCCGGCTACTGTTGAAGCAGCTCCTGTTGCACCAGTTAATCCAGCAGGTCCTTGTGGCCCAGGTACTGTTGAGGCAGCTCCTGTCGCACCAGTTGGTCCTGTAGGTCCAGGGATAGAACTACCAGATGTTTTTGCATAAAGTGCATAGGGTACGCTCATTAATTGACTAGTACCTGTTATGGTATAAGTAGTACCTCCTGTTGGGTCAGTTTCAGTTTTTATAAAGTATGGACCATTTGTCCAATCAATAGTAGAAAAATCATCCGAAGTTGATCCAGTACCAATTTCTAAACTCACTAAACCATTGATATTCGTATTTGGTATGTGTGTTTCTGCGTAAACAGATGTTCCATTTGTACTCCCTTGCAAAATGCTTATTTGCATTCCTACTGCTGTAGAAGTTACTAAGGCATTACCAGCATCTCTAATTATTGCTTGGTAACTCATTTTTTCAGGGCTTTGAGCCCATACATTAGCAGTTATAAATAATGCTGCTACTATTGTAAATATTCTTTTCATTGTATTTTAGTTTTTAATTATTTTAAATGTTTTAATTACTTGCTTGTCTTTTGTTACTTTTAAAAAGTAAATTGCTTTAGGTAATGCTTCCATAGCTATCGTAGTATTTATTCCTACTACTTTTTTATTTTCTATTACTTTTCCTTGTAAGTCAATAAGTTGAACGTTTAAAGTTTCAAACTTCTCTACTTTTAACTGCAAGTAATTAGTTGTAGGGTTGGGGTAAACGCTCATTTCTAAGTTAATAGTAGTTTCGTTTATGCCTGTAGTTACAGAAATTTCGTAAGGCTGTTGCACTCCTTGTGCTACGCTTCCGTTTGTTCCTGTGGCAGTAGTATAAACTACCTGTCCTACGGTGTAGCTAGATGTACCTCCGCCACCAACTGCATCACCTCCTGCGGTTGGAACTGTTTCTTGTGCATGTAAGCCTCCTAAGCCTAATAGGAGGAATGCAACACTTGTTATCGTATTTTTATGTTTCATATTCTTATTTATTTATTATTATTTATTTTATTGGTTTTATGGTTATGAGCAGTAGCATCCCGAAGGGAGCTATTGCTTATAGGCATTGTTGTACATTGTTTTTTTTATTCATATCCCCATTTAATTATGATACTTGATTTTTCAGGTATTTTTTCAGCATAAACGATTACAATTTTATCTTTATTCCAAAATTTATAATCTGGAGTAATATAATTCATATCCATTTTTCCTTGTCCCATATTCGCTAAAATCCTTGGTTCTAAGTTATATTTGGGTTCAAACTCTAATTCAGAAAAGTCAACTATTATCGCAGAATATTTTGTATAGTAAGGTAAATAAAGACCGATTTTTCCATATTCAGGAGTTAAGCAATGGTCAACCAAAACTCTAGCTTGAATTTTCAGTTTCCCTGAATCATTTTCAGGAGGAGACAGCTTAAAGAATAACGTAGTTGAGTCTTTTTGAAACTCAGCTCTGTTTAATGCAACATAATCAGGAACTGTTTGAACTTCTAGAATTCTTCCATTTGTTGACACTCTATTTTCAAACTCTGCTTTTACTCCTTTTGGAACTTCAAATAGACCCGTTGCCAACAAGGTTACTTTACATTTACCATTTGCACAATCTTCCTCATTTCCAGATAGTTTAAAATAAGCATATGAACTTGTTAGTTGTTTCTGTAAAGGATAATCTCCATCAGGCGTTTTAGCGAAAGCATATATTCCTAAAATTCCCATAATCAATCCTAATGTACCTAACACGATTCTTGGAAATGCCTTTTCAGGACTATTAACTTCTGTACCATTAGGTAGTTTTACTATGGATTTTGTCAGTGATAGACCGATAAAAATAATTCCAACAATAGCTAGAGCAATTGTTGAATGATTTGTAATTGATTCAAGAAATTCATTCATTCCCATAAGTAAATTTTAAATTATGGTTAATATAATAATGCTCAACGGTTTGTATATGAAACATAGCATATAAAACACGATAAATTTCGAGTTTGATCTGAGCCAAAACGTTGTATTTTGTTTTTAATTTATTCATTCTTAAAAGCCAAATCAAC
>JAESTF010000053.1 GCA_016763795.1 Flavobacteriales bacterium | reverse complement strand
GCCAATGGTTCTTTAGCAACTTGTCCAACCGATTTACCAACAGATTTATTTTTACAATTAGGAGGTAGTCCTGATATAGCTGGTACATGGGCACCAGTATTAACATCAGGAACCGGAGTTTTTGATCCTACTACTGATGCAGCTGGAACTTATACTTATACTCTAACCAGTTCTTGTGGTACATCTAGTAATAATGTAGTTGTTACTATCACGTCTTGTACAGTTCCAACCGCTGGTTATACTATAAGTGATAATGTTATTTGCGAAAACAATTGTGTTAATTTTACAGATCAAAGTTCTGGAGCTACTTCTTGGGCTTGGACATTTAGTGCCGGGATACCAAGTTCATCTGCTGATCAAAATCCAGCTAATATATGTTTTATTAGTTCAGGTACTTATAATATTCAACAAATTGTAACCAATAGTAATGGTTCAGATACGATAACTTCTACAATTTTGGTTAATGCTACGCCTATTGTAAATGCAGGGACCGATGTAACAGTAGATTTAGGAGATAATATTACATTAAATGCTACCGGAACAAATGGCTCCTATACTTGGTCTCCACCAATATGGTTAAGTTGCGTTATTTGTGTAGATCCAATTTTAACACCAACCGAAACAATTACGTACACCGTTACAGTTGTTGATTCTAACGGATGTTCAGCAAGTGATGATGTTACTGTAATTGTTGATTTTGATTATGTTATATGGATTCCAAATATTTTTTCACCAAATGGAGATGGAAACAATGATGTTTTATATGCCAGGGGTGTAGGTGTTGATCAGTTAAAATTCTTTGTATACGATAGGTGGGGAGAGAAAGTATTTGAAACTCAAGATTTAAATATTGGTTGGGATGGTGTTTTTAGAGGTAAAAAAATGAATAATGCTGTTTTTGTATACTATTTGGAAGCAATTTTTCATGATGGTACAGAAGTTTCACAAAAAGGTGATGTAACATTAATCCGATAACTTGAACTAGATAAATAAAAGAATTATGAAACATTTTTTAAACTCAATATTTATTTTAATAAGCCTAAGTATAACAGCCCAAGATATACATTTTACAATGTATGATGCAATGCCTATTATTACTAACCCTGCCGCTGCTGGTGTTTTTAATGGAGATGTTAGAGGAGTTCTTAATTATAGAAACCAATGGGCTGGAATTGGTAATCCATACAAAACATATGCTTTTATGATTGATGGAGGACTGTTTAAAAATAAATGGAAAAATGGATATATCGGAACAGGATTAAATATGTACAGAGATGTTGCAGGAACTACTAATTTCGGCACTACTAAAATCTCTTTAGCTTTATCAAGTGTAGTTTATTTGGACGATAAAAATTCTGGTGTGGTTGGTTTGCTAGGCTCTTGGGCACAAAATAGTATAGATCCAAATAATTTAGAATGGGATTCTCAATTTAATGGACAATTTTTTGATGCTTCAGCAGGATCAAATGAAACAATGACTTTTGAAAGTAATAACTATTTTGATTTCTCAGCCGGACTATTATGGGCTTATGGAACTGGCGCAAAAACATTAAGTTCTCATGATGAGTTTTCTATGAAGGCAGGAGTTGCATTTTATCATGTTACTAGGCCAAGTAGAGAGGTAGAGTTTGGTGATATAGATAAACTGTATTCCAAGTTAGCTTTTCATACAGAGTCTCATATTGGTCTATCTAATACAAAGCTAGCCTTTAGACCAAAATTTATTGCTTATTTACAAGGTCCATCTAGAGAGTTTTCGGGAGGTATTCTTTTCAGATACATGCTAAGAGAAGAATCAAAATATACTGGAATATTTAGAGAAATGGCTATTTCTGTAGGGGGCTATTATCGTGTAGGTGATGCTTTTGCTCCTTCAGTAGAATTTGAGATTGCCAGTTTTGCAATTGGGTTTTCCTATGATTTAAATGTATCTGATTTAACTGCTGCAACTGGGGGTAATGGTGGACCAGAAATTTTTATTCGAATTATTAACCCTAACCCTTTTACTTACGGTAGAGGTACTCGATCTAGCGCAAGGTTTAATTAGATTGGCTATATTTTACTTATCTTTTTAGTTGAAACAATTAAAACTATACTAACCTAGGGAGGGGTATAATTAATTTATTATGGACAGTTTTCATCTTTTAACATGAAAAAACTGTGGAACAAACCGATAATATAAAATAATAAATTATATGTAAGTTTGTTGCAGATGTATTTATTTTGATAAAATATCTACTTAAGAGACCTGCTTATTCGCTATGTTAAAGAGCCTTATATTTGTTATTATTCTACTGAGCTATATTAGTAGTAGTTCTCAACATCTTACTAATATAGACTCTCTTAGATTTGTTTTAGCAGATGTTAAAGGAACTGAAACAAAGCTCAAAGTTTTAAGAGAAATAATACCTTTTTTTGAACGACACGAAGCTGATTCCTTGCAGTATTATAATAATAAATTATTGGAAATTGCGATATCTGTTCAAGATTCTAATATGATTGCTTATGGTATACATCAAATAGCACAAGTATATCTTTTGAACTATGAATACGATAGCTCTCAAAATGCGCTAAAGACATCGATAGAAATTAATAGCCAAAGAGGGCTGGCAGAATTTGTTCGTGCAGACCTATTAAAATTGGGGATTACGCAAACTAAGTTAGGTGAGTTATATAATGCAACGGTTACTTTTCAAAAACTAATAACATCATTTGAGCAAATAGGAAATAAGGAAGGAGTAGCGATGTGCTTCAATAATTTATCGGTAGTATATGAAAACGCAGGGATGAATGACGCTGCTCTTGAATCAGCGTTAAATAGTTTGGAATTAAAAAAAGAACTTGATAACCAAATGAACATTGGGAGAGGGAATTGGACTGTAGCCCGGATTTATATGAAAATTCAAGATTATGATAAGGCAGAAGTTTATTATCTCAAATCTCAGGAAATCTTTGAACCCGATAATGACTCATTAATTTTAGTGCCTTTATATCGATCACTTGGTATATTGTATCAAAAAAAAGGAAATAACAGGTTAGCGCTGTCATTTTTTGAGAAGTCAAATAAGATTGGTAACATCTTAGGTGAATATCAAGAAGTAGCATTATGTAAATATGAGTATGCTGATTTTTTGAGGGAATTAGACCAACACGAAAAAGCTATTACTATTGCTCAAGAAGGATTTTTAATTGCTAAAGCTACAAATTACAATGACATTCAAGTGAAAAGTAAAATTACAATCGGAACTAGTTACTTGGAAATGAACAAAGTAAATAAAGCGATTAAGGAACTAAAAATAGCTGAAAAATTGGAGTTTGAAAGGTTAGGAGATAAATTTCATCCAGAATTATTTAAGTTAATGGCTGATGTATATATATTAGAAGGAAATACTGAGAAAGCACTTGAATATCAGATGAAATATAAAGTGATAAGTGATAGCTCTAATAAATGGGAAGCAAGAGTTGAGATTACAAAGACTTCACTTAAACATCAATTTTTAAGGGATATGGAAACGGATAGTCTTTTGATGGTAAAACAAATAGAAGAAAGTAAAAAAGAGAAGGCTGAATTAAAAGAGGAGAATATGTTAGTTTACAGCCAGCGTAATTTATTGATATTAATATCTTTAGGGTTGTTATGTGTAGCTTGTTTTATCTATTACTTGAGTAAGAAATTACGAGTTAGAAATAAAATAAGGAGTGAAAAGGAAATAGAAAACATTAAAACTAAGTTAGTTTCATCAAAAGAGCAGGAGACTGCGTTGAATGAAGTCTTACATAGAAAAAGTAAAGAACTTACGTCATATAGTATTAGTATAGATCATCATGAACAATTATTGGAAGATTTAAAAGCGCAACTAAAGAAAATTAGCTATGGAGAAGATGTTTCAAGTTCAGGAATAAATGAGATTGGGAAAATTATTAAGATTGGTAAGATTGAAAAAGATATTCTGGGGAATTTCATTCATCAATTTGAAGGCATAAATCCTAATTATCTTGAGCGATTATTGGATGCTAGTCCGAAATTAACGCAAGGAGATTTACGGATATGCGCCATGATGAAATTGAATTTAGATAGTCATGAAATATCAAGTGTCTTAGGAGTTTCTATCGAAAGTTTAAGGGTGAAGCGATATAGGATCCATAAGAAGGTTGGATTAAAAAAGGGAGTGAAACTTCATGGCTATTTGATGAATTTTTAATTAGAGTAAAATTTATTTTTAAGCTGACTTAATGAATTATGTCTTACGAATAAATCTTGTTTCCATTAGGCGCATAAATTTAAGCTCCATTTCGAGTACAAAACCCTCAACTTCTGTTGAAAACAATTATAAAAAGGGATTGATTTCTTCTTTTTACTAAACGATCCTATTTAAATTTATTGATGATTTTTTTTCTTTTTGAGGCTATATTAACAAGCAATTAATTTATTTTCGATTGCGTAACGAATTAATTCTGCAGTATTTCTTAAATCAAGTTTACCCAAAATGTTTCTTCTATGAGTTTCTACTGTTCTTCCACTTATAAATAACATTTTTCCTACCTCTTTATTTGTAGATCCCATGGCAATGTGACCTAAAATTTCAGTTTCTCTGTTGGATAAAACTGAAGATTCAGGCTTTTTGTCATTCATTAAAGCATTAATCATTGTAACAGAAACATCATTACTATAATATTTTTGGCCAGAAGCCACTGATTTAATAGCTGATATCAATTCATTTGTTCCTGATTCTTTTAAAATATAACCTAACGCTCCAGCTTTTAGCATGCTAGTAATATAGGCCTCTTCGATGTGCATTGTTAAAGCTAATATATTAATACCCTTAAAATGCTCAGTGATAAACTGTGTTGCTTCAATACCATTCATTTCTGGCATATTAATATCCATTAACACAACATCTACTGTATTTGGATGATTAGCAAGATATTCAATTACCTCTTTCCCTGTACTTGCTTCTGCTACAATATCAAATTCTGAATTTTTTTTTAGCATTAATTTAATTCCATCTCTTATAATAAGATGATCGTCAGCTAATAATAATTTTATTGTTGTTTCCATAATACTTGTTCTTTATAATGAAATATTAATTTCTAGTTTCGTTTTTATTTCTTCATTCGTGTATTGATAGTTGTTTTATAAAATGAAATTCACTTCAAAATTAGGCCTTTTATGTTGGTGCAAGTAAAGGTGTAAATAAAATAGGAAAACTACAATACTTATTAGTACTGAATTTAAATAGAAATTAGTAAGTATTTATACGTATAAAATAATTAAGAATTGAGACAATTAAAATAGGTATCTATCTCTAATAGTAGGTGTTCTTATTTATATTTTAAGGGTAATGAAGAGTCTTAATTTAACATTTTATACTGTTGATATCGGTTAAATTGTATTCTAACTTTAGAATATAATTAAAAAATTGGTATGGGAAAAATGCAAAAAAAAATAGGAGTTTTAATACTAAGCTATTTCTTAACATTTACAGCATTTGCTCAACATAATAATGCTTTTAGATTTAAAATTACAGGAAATGGTTATTCTGATGAAACAATTATTAGGTTGATAAATGGAGCTACAGAAAATTTTGACTCTATGTATGATGCGTGGAAGTTATTTAGTCCAAACCCAAATGTTCCGTCTATCTATACAGAAGTTTCTTCTGGACAAGAACTTTCTATAAATAGCTTACCAGAGTTTACTGAGGATAAGTCAATTACTTTATATACCAATATACCAACAAGCGGAACTTATACGATAAGTATAAATGAAATCTATCCTTTAACATCTAATTATAAAATTAGTTTAACAGAAATCACATCAAATACACATTATAGAATATTAGGAGATACAGCACTAACATTTACTTTTAATACTCAGCAGAACAATCCCTCATTTACTTTTAACTTATCCACTCCTTTAACTTACTCAATAATAAATGAAACCTGTTTTGAGTTTAATGACGGGTCTTTAACAATTAATAATGTTGGAAATACAAATTGGGGTGTAGAAATAACTGATACAAACAGTCTTGTTATAGCCACTAATAACCCAAACTCTAATCTAAGTAATTTCAATAATTTAGTACCAGGAAACTATTATGTCTCTGTAACAAGCAAAGGAATAACTGATGAATTTAGTTTTTCCATTGATCCTTCTTCAAATTTAGTTGCCGATTTCAATCTAAATAGTGATACTGTTTATGTTAGCGAAGGAGCTGAAGTAATAATATCTAATACCTCTCAAAATGCACAAAATTATAGTTGGAATTTTGGTGATGGCGGCTCTTCCAGTAACATACATC
>JAESTF010000052.1 GCA_016763795.1 Flavobacteriales bacterium | reverse complement strand
TTGCAGAAATATATTGTTTACAGAAAAAGAAAGATTTTTCATGGAGAACAGCGATTTGCTGATTTAATACCTTTGTTAAAGAAACACAAAGACAATAAATATTTGTTGCCATGTTCTGATATATTAAGGTCAAATATTCCAGATTTGCTAAAAGAAAATGAGATTGACTTTAAAGCTGCTACACTTTATAGAACTGTTTGCAGCGATTTATCAGATTTAAAAGATGTTAATTATGATGTATTGGTTTTCTTTAGCCCTTCAGGTATTAAATCCCTATATCAAAATTTCCCTCAGTTTAAACAAATGGATACGAGAATAGCTGTTTTTGGACCAACAACTGCAAAAGCTGCGGAAGAAGCCGGGCTTAAAATAGACATTGCCGCTCCGCAACCAGAGTCTCCTTCTATGACGAGAGCACTTGAGCTCTACATTAAAAAGGCCAATAAAAACGGCAAAAAAAAGAAATAAATTCACCCAAAAAAAGAGGTTAAATTTTAACCTCTTTTTTTTGTCTCAATAAAATAAAATTTCCTTGCTATATTTATAGATAACGCTTGATTTTTGGGTTATATATTGTTACATTTGCAGCCAAATTTTCACCTAAAGAAAGTACATGAAACTATCTAAATTCAAATTTAATCTACCAGAAAGTTTACTTGCCGAGCGTCCAGCAGAGGAAAGAGAAGATGCAAGGTTAATGGTTCTTCATAGAGAAACAGGAGAAATTGAGCATAGAAAATTTAAAGATATTCTTGAATATTTTGATGAGGGAGATTTAATGGTGATGAATGATACCAAAGTTTTTCCTGCAAGAATGTATGGTAATAAAGAAAAAACAGGAGCTCGTATTGAAGTTTTTTTATTGAGAGAATTAAATAGAGAAAGCTTACTTTGGGATGTCTTGGTTGATCCTGCAAGAAAAATAAGAATTGGAAATAAACTTTATTTTGGTGATGACGATTTAGTTGCTGAAGTAATTGATAATACAACATCAAGAGGAAGAACCTTACGTTTTTTGTTTGATGGACCTTATGAAGAATTTAAAGCAATTATTGAAAAATTAGGAGAAACACCTATTCCTAAATATATTAAAAGAGCTGTAGAACCTGAAGATGCAGAAAGGTACCAAACAGTTTATGCAAAAAATGAGGGTGCTGTTGCTGCTCCTACTGCAGGATTACACTTTAGTAGAAACCTTTTAAAAAGGTTTGAAATTAAAGGTGTAGATTTTTCTTACCTAACATTACATGTTGGTTTAGGAACGTTTAGATCTGTAGAAGTAGAAGATTTAACAAAACATAAAATGGATTCTGAAGAAATTCATATTCCTGAGTTATGTGTGGAAGAGGTTAATGCTGCGAAAAGAAACAAGAAAAGAGTTTGTGCTGTTGGAACAACTTCTATGCGAGTATTAGAATCATCAGTATCAACAGATGGATTTTTAAAACCTTTTGATGGATGGACAAATAGATTTATTTTTCCTCCTTTTGAGTTTAATTTAGCAAATTGTATGATTACTAATTTTCATACACCAGAATCGACATTACTAATGATGACTGCCGCTTTTGGAGGTTATGATTTAGTAATGAAAGCGTATAAAATCGCAATAAAAGAAAAATATCGTTTTTACACATATGGTGATGCAATGTTAATTATATAAAAAAAGACACTAATTTTTAAAAAGAGCTTACATGAAACTAGAAGACCTAAAACTTTACCAAGAATGCTTAGACTTTGAAAAAGAAGTTTGGGATATTGTAAATCAATGGGAAGGATTTAACAGAGATACCGTAGGAAAACCATTTATTCAATCTGCCGATGCAATTTCAGGAAATATTGCACAAGGTTACGGAAGATATAATTTTAAAGACAAAAAGCATTATTGCTATATTTCTAGAGGGTATTTATTAAAAACCAAAGGGTGGTTAATAAAATCTAAAGAAAGAGAATTAATTGGAGAAGAAAAAGCAGATGAATTAATTGAATTTGTTGAGAAAATTCACAGAATGTTAAACGCTTATATTCGTTCAATAGGTAGACCAAAAGACGAAAATTATAGTAAGCCTTCTTATAATAATAGAGAAGAAAATAAATCGGAAGCAGATGGGAATGCTGTAGCAACAGAAACTACTTCAGGAGAACCAGATGGGAATTCTTTTACAGCAAGTGCTGATGAGTTTTTTAGTTCGGATGAATTAACAAATGCATAAAGTTGCAATAATAGTTGCTGGAGGCAAAGGTGAAAGAATGGGAGTTTCAACTCCTAAACAATTTCTTGAACTCGCTGGCAAACCTATTTTGATGCATACATTGGAAAAGTTTAAACAAGCTGTTCCATCAATAGAAATCATATTAGCTCTTCCTGAAAATCAAATCGATTTTTGGGAGGAGCTTTTTCATAAATACCAATACGCTAAAGTCAGGCACCAAATTGTAAAAGGTGGACAAACACGATTTCATTCAGTGCAAAATGCTTTAAACTTAGTTAAAGAAAACAGTATCATTGCTATCCATGATGGTGTTCGTCCATTAGTAAATGAAGAGACAATTAAACGGTGTTTTGCTGTTGCTGAAGAAAAAGGAAACGCCATTCCGGTAGTTGATGTTGTAGATTCTATTAGGCATTACTCCAAACAAAACGGAAAGAATGAAGCTGTTTCCAGAAGCTGCTATAGAATAGTTCAAACGCCTCAATGTTTTACTTCTGAACTGATTTTAAAGGCTTATGAGCAAGCTTACGATAGATTGTTTACTGATGATGCTACGGTTGTGGAAAAGCTAGGGGAAACGATTAATTTAGTAGAGGGAAATCGAGAGAATATTAAAATTACTACAACAGAAGATTTAGTAATTGCAGAGGTATTTATGAAGACTTAAATTTATTGGGCGCTTAATTTCTCAATTCCTTTTTTAAGTTTTTTTATTTTTTTGTCAATCTTTTCAATCTTTTCAATCTTTTTTTCGTTCTTTTCTATTTTTGATTTATTCTTTTTAATCTTAGTTTCTATTTTTTTAATTTTTCCAGAAATTCTTTCCGTTTGCTTAATTAGTTTGTCTCTTTTCTTACTCACTTTAGCAGTATTTTTTCCTTCCTCTACTTTTTCAGAAAGCTCATCATTTTTCTTTTCAATATCTTTTTGAGTAGATTTAATTTTAGAGTTATTGTTTTTCAACTCATCCTTCAACTTGTCATTTTCTTCCTTTAACAAGACATTCGCTGCCATTAACTTTTCTTTACTGGCAAGTAGCGTAGTAATAGTATTATTCATTTTAATAATCTTAGGATTATCATTTACAACAATTGGAGTATCAACAACAGTAGTTGTTATTTCTGAGGTTTGAGCAAACGAAACAATTGAAATTAAAATAATAGCAATTGATAAGATGAATTTTTTCATAATCAAGGTTTACACTTTAGACTAGCAAAGTACTAATAAGTCACACGAATAAGGTTAAAGAATCTTTTTTACGCTAGATTTTTCAGTTAATTTAGAGTTACTAATCCCTGAAATTAAGTTCAAACCGGGAGATTTCCCTTTTTTGATACTTCCTAGTTTACTAAAACCTAAAAACTGAGCACCATTAAAAGTTGCCCATTTTAATAATGTTGTTAAAGAAATTGAAGGGTCTTTTTTAGAAATAGTTTTGAGTTCATCTAAAATAGATAAACTCCAATTAGAAGCTAAACTATCAGTTCCGATAGTGCATTTTTCGTTTGTGAAAAGAGAATAATTAGGTTGCTTTCCTTCGATGTATTCGTTGGCATTCGGACAAAAACACCAGTAGATGTGGTTGCTGTATTTTTTTGCCCAATCAATGTCTTCTTTTACGGTAAAAGTATTGTGAACTAATAATATTTTATTTAAATCCTTATATTTTCCTAAAAAGGAAGGAAGAGCAGTTTTTTTCGTGGGTTTAAATTGGTTGTTATGCTTTTTTGAAATTTCTAAAAACTCAAATATTTCGCCTTCTCCTTTTTCAAAATAAGTGTTTTCACTTGCGGTTTCTTGGTTGTGAATTGAAATTAAACTGTTGTTTTTTGTTGAATGTTCATTAATCAACTTCACTAAATTATCAGAAACAGAATAAGTAGCGTGTGGTGTTATTGATGCATTTTTCTTATTGAAATAACTATTGTAAATTTCTTCTGAATGTTTAAATGCGTCATTCGCTATTTTAGGGTCAGAACCAAAAACCTCTACAAAAGTATGGTACTTTAATATTGATTTTTCTTTTTGAGAAAAAGTTGAATCACCATTAGAAATATCTCCAACAGCAACAATCCCATTTTTAAGCATTTCTTGTTCTGCTAATTTTATAGCGTTCTCTCTAAACTCAGGAGAGGAATTATTTCTAAGGGCTATAATTTCTTTTACAAACCCGTGTAATTTAGTTTTTTCGGTTAGTTGGCCTTTTAAATAAGATAGCTCTAAATGGCAATGCGTGTTTACAAAACCTGGACAAATAATCCCTTCGTGTACTTCAACATCATCCCAATTTATTTCATCAAATTCAGGATTGAGAATGGTCTCAATTACTCCATTTTCAGCAATAACTATTACTCCATTTTTTATGGGAACACTATTTCCAGGAAAGATATAGTCTGCTGAGATTTTTTTCACAATTCAAATGTACGTCATTGCGAGGCACGAAGCAATCTCATTATTAAAACAAATCTTACTTTTGCATTTCAATGTCAGAAAAACAAAACATAAGAACACTCTCTAAAGATGAATTAACCGCTCTTTTTATAGAAAAAGGAGAAAAAGCATTTAGAGCAAAACAAGTTTACGAATGGTTGTGGAAAAAGGGTGTTACATCATTTGATGAAATGACTAACCTCTCTTTTGATTTGAGAGAAATGCTTAAAGCAGACTTTGTTTTTAATGCAGTTGAGATAGCCGAAAAACAAGTGAGTTCTGATAGAACCATTAAAAATGCTTTTAAGCTTTATGATGGGAAAATTACTGAAGGAGTTTTAATTCCAACTCCAAATAGGATGACTGCCTGTATCTCTAGTCAGGTTGGGTGTAGTTTAGCTTGTGCATTTTGTGCAACAGGTAAATTAGATAGATTAAGGAATATAGATGCAGAAGAGATTTTTGACCAAGTAGTCTTGATTAAAAACCAGGCAGAAGAACATTACAATACTCCATTAAGCAATATTGTTTACATGGGAATGGGAGAACCATTATTGAACTACAAAAATGTACTTCGTTCTATAGAAATGATTACTTCGCCAGAAGGGTTGGGAATGTCTCCAAAACGAATTACCGTTTCTACTGCAGGGATTGCTAAAATGATTAAGCAGTTGGGAGATGATGAAGTGAAATTTAATTTAGCACTTTCATTACATGCTGCAACCGATGCAAAACGTAGTGAAATAATGCCAATTAACGAATCGAATTCATTAGCAGCATTGTCTGAAGCATTGATTTACTTTCACGAGAAAACTGGCTCAAGAGTTACTTTTGAATACATCATCTTTAAAGATTTTAACGATTCTTTAGAGGATGCTAAGGATTTAGCCAATTTCGCAAAAATTGTTCCTTGTAAAATTAACATCATTGAATATAATCCAATTGATGATGCTCAATTTCAAAAGGCAGACTCTGAAAAAACAGATAAATTTGCAGCCTTTTTAGAAAACACCTTCAATTTGATTGTTAATGTCCGTAGGAGTAGAGGAAAAGATATTGATGCTGCTTGTGGTCAGTTAGCGAATAAAAATAAAGCAGCAAAATAAGTGTGAAAACTTCTTAACAACTTAATTTTCTTCTGCTAAAAAACGTATTTTGGATGCTCTAAAAAACGAATTATGGCAGCAGAAAAAAAACTTTTTTTACTCGATGCATTTGCATTAATTTATAGAGCATATTTTGCTTTTGGGAAGAACCAACGATATAATTCTAAAGGGCTAAATACTTCCGCAATGTTGGGTTTTACCAATACGTTAATTGAAGTATTGGAAAAGCAAAAACCAACACATGTTGCGGTTGTTTTTGATGCTCCGGGTGGAGCTAGTAATAGAGAAGCTGTTTTTACGGATTACAAAGCGGGAAGAGAAGCAATGCCCGAAGATATTAGAACAGCAATACCATATATTAAAAGAATCATTGAAGCCTTTAATATTCCGATGTATTTGTTGGAAGGTTATGAGGCGGATGATATTATTGGAACAATGGCTAAGGAAGCCGAAAGACAAGGGTTTCAGACTTTTATGATGACTCCCGATAAAGATTTTTGTCAGTT
>JAESTF010000051.1 GCA_016763795.1 Flavobacteriales bacterium | reverse complement strand
TTCCTGTATTAGGAATATGTCCACCTCTACATAAATCAGTAAAATCAGAATGATCACAGAAAGTAATTTCTCCGTCAGTTAAGTTTTCAATTAACTCAACTTTATATTCGTTTCCTTCGGCTGTATATTTTGCTAATGCATCAGCTTTAGAAACTTCACGCAAGTTAAAATTAACTTTTTCACGAGCTAATTCTAAAAATTTATCTTCTATCTTTTTAAAATCTGCTTCATGTATAGTTGCTTCACCAGAATCTACATCATAGTAAAAACCGTTTTCAATAGCAGGACCAATAGTTAATTTGATACCAGGGTATAATTTTTCTAAGGCTTGAGCAAGAATGTGAGCTGAAGAATGCCAAAAAGCTTTCTTTCCATCGGCATCATTAAAAGTAAATAAGGTAACAGCAGCATCAGTGGTAATTGGCGTTGTAGTTTCTACTGTTTCTCCATTTACTGTTGCAGAAATTACATTTCTGGCAAAACCTTCACTAATACTTTTTGCGACATCCATAGGAGTGCTTCCTTTCGGAAGTTCCTTTACCGCACCATCTGGTAATGTTACTTTAATCATTTTACTTTAATTTTTTGAAGGGCAAAGTTAATGTAAAATAATGATAAATTATGATTGGAGAATTATAAAGAGACTACTCAAGTCTTGAAGAGTGCATTTTTGTGGTGTTTTATGAGTAAAGCGAAATAAAACCGAAAAAGGATGTGCGAAGCGCAGAATTTTCAATTTCGTTTAATGTACTTGTTGGCCGCGTTTTAATGCGTCTTATATTGTGGAATGATAATAGATATTGATTTTCAGTATATTATGAATTCTTACCACAGATTAGCAACAAGTATTAACATCTAAAACATAATTTCAAACTAAAATAGGAGTTTTTCACATCATTTATTAAAAACTCTTCTGAAAGCTTCTTTTAAAAAATTAATAGAACACTTCTTATGTAAAAAAAACGTAGGGGTAGTAGGATATACTTGACGATGAAGAATGCAAAATAGGCGAGGACAGACACCATCAGTCAATAGTGCATCCAAGGCTGACGGAATACTACAATGCCATAGGAGAACATCTGCCAGTGTAATTCGGAGTGTTTATTCTTTTTTTTTGTCATTGAGTTTTGATTGTTATTTGGGGCTAAGTTCTAATTGTCACAGCGTTTTGTTTAAATATTTTGCTTTAAAGAGAACTAGAGATTATATCAGGAATTTTAAATAAATCAGGTTCTATAGTTGTTCCGTAAGGAATTTTGGCCCACAAAATGTCCTCCGTTTTATCTCCTCTATACTCACTAAATGTTTTAATTCTGCTTTCAATAAGTCCTCTAGTAGCGGCTAAAAATTTCATGTAACTATGAAAATAAGAAACCTTAGAGTGATTCCATAACTTATAATCTTCTTGAAGAAGAATGACTTTGTGTCCATCGTCATTATCTGCAACAAAAGACATACATTCAGTATCACTAAAAACATCAAATAAAAAGAGAATTTCGCCAAAGGAATTTCCTTCGTATACAAAATCATCAAATTCAGTAAAATGATCACCAGAAGAAGAAATTTTAAAAAAATCATGATCACAAAGAAACACCTCTTCAAAGGGCAGTATGTTTATTTTACCCAATATTTCATTTCTGTCCTCAGGAAAAGTGAGATCAGTTATTTTTTCCTTTAGACTATTGTAGGTTTTGTCATCTAAGTCCGAAGATATCTTCCATGATAAAGTTAATCCGTTCATTTCTGAATAAAATTGAAAGATGCTTTTCATGTCAATAGACTCAAAGTAGGGTAAGTCTTGAAAGAGTTTTTCTTTGATTTTTGTTAAATATTTTGCGCTAATTCCTTGATTTACTTGATGAAAATCCAATTCTAAATAAGGATGATTTTCAATATCTTTTATGATTTTTTGAAATACTCCTGTATAATCTAATTCTGTATCTTTCATCTTTATTTAAGTTTTGTTTCATGGGATTCCTTAGATCAAGTTTTTTTAATTAATCTAGCCAAATTCCTGGAGGGTTGGGATTCCACCATCGATCGTTATCATCAACATATACAACTTTGTTTCCTCCAATATTTTCAAATATTTCAGCAATAATCAATGCAGATTCTCGATTTGGAGCGATTAGAATCAACTCTTTTAAGACACTGCCATCAGGTGTTAATTGCTTTTCTGTCCAACTTTGTATTTTCTTAAGGACATCTTTTGGCATTGAACCATCTGGGTTTAACACGACTCCTTTATATCCAAATCCTGTAAACGAGTTGTAAAAGGTCAAATATTTATGATCTTCTAAAATTTCACTCATTTCATGCTCATCTCCTAATTCATTATAGGAATAGTTAATTGGTAATTTTAGTGTTTTACTAAACCAGAGATCATGGGTACTTAATGCCTGGCTAATTTCATTGGTATCAGTAAGATTATCAACCCATTTATAAATTAACAGGTCACCAAGTTCAGTTTTTTTTACGATAGCAGGTAATTTAGTTTTTTTTAAAATTCGTACTTGTTCTGCCCGACCATCTTCACTTTGATTATGAAATTTAGTACTTATAAAATTCACAACTTGACCAGACTCCCAAACGTGATCCAACTGTGGCGGTTTGGGTCTTGGGTAGTCAATTCCTTGAACTGTAATACCTATAGTTGGTCCAATCATTGTGAGGTCTTGGAATGTTTGAAAGACTAACTGGGTAAATGATATAAAATCATCAAGGATGTGTTCTTTAGATAACCCATCGGAAGGTTCTCTGATGGAAATTTGAAGTTGAATTGAACCAGAATATGGATGGATTACAATGCTTGCCAATGGTCTTGGTGTATTATCGGATGCCAGTATATAGCTTCTATTTTTCCATGATTCAGAATCTTTAATAAGACTGTCAATGGGTTTAATTTTCTTGAGTTTCCTACCCCATACCCCAAAGTATTTTAGTTGATTCCAAAAGGGCAGGGTACTCATGCATTTAAAAAGTGGCCCCAGGTACTTGTCTGATTGTTTTAAATAATTATCAGGATCATTGAGTATTATATCATCAATATTTAGTTGTATTCTCATTTTATTGTGAGTTATTTGTTAAATCATTCCGAGTATATTTCTTCAAAATTTAACCCTGTAAATTTGAGTTTTTGATACATAGCGTAAAATTGTTTTTCAGGGTTTTCTGGAAGAGAATAACAGAATATTTCTGTTTTATTTCTTTCTGGAATTTTAAAAAGGAGTGACGCACTCATTTTTTTTGTTTTGAAATGATATTTATTAATTCTAAAAGGAGATCCATTGTCGTAATATTCCCATTGTGTGAGCGTTTTGTCTAAGCAATTCACCACATTTAAGATGTTTAAGGCATAATAGGTTTGTGTTTTGATTTTTATAGGCAAAATTTCACCAGCTCTTTCCAGTATGGCATAGAGATCACTATTATATACTTTCTGATCAAAAACTAAGGCACCAGAATTTCCTAAATTGATAAAATTTGTTTCTTTAATTTTAGGATTATCTATAGACCAATTATTTTCATCCCAAAAAGCAGCTTTCTCTTGCCCATCAAATATTATTCTTTCCAAGAGTTGATCACCTTCGAATAGGATTCTTCGGACTAAATTTGCGTTTATTTCAATTTTAAATATGCTCATAATATCTGCTTTAATTTTTTCTGGTTATTCCTTTTTTTTTGTTTTAAACTATGAACCTGCCATCCACCATATATCATAGGTAATGATTGTAAGGCTAATTCACTTTTGAATTCATTAATCCATTTTACCGCATTAAGATTTTGGTTTTCTATTTCTATCAAACAGAGTTGCATGGCTTCAATAAAGGCATGTCTTGCTCAAAATTCAATGTCTTTAATATTAATGAAAATTTTATGTTCACTTGTTGCTAACGTTATTCTAAAAAGCGTTTTCATTCCGCAGGGTGTCTATGATTATTTAACTTTTGTTATAGAGTCGTTTTAATTTTTTTGGTTTGTTTTATCTAACGTGTAATCTAAATGGGATTCCACAGCTCTTCTGATCAACCCTTTTTTTCTTCTAATCTTGAAAGTGTCAAATGTATCAAATGAATTATAAGCATATTTAGGATTCATGTTGTCAATTTCCCCTAATTCAGGAAACCCATATGCAAATTCTTTTGGATTATCACAGAAAGTCCATACGCCTCCCATATTTTTCTTCAAAGTTTCTCCAAGGTACCTTGCGATGCTTGTTCTGAATAACTCTGGCAATAACTCCATAAATATTTTTCCATCTAAGTACAATTCACAAATTGATTCAATTCGATTTAAAGATTCCCAAGAATAATCGAGAGGAAGCACTTCTGAAATTTTCAACTTTACTATTGAATCAATAAAACTTTCAAGTGCATCATCCATTTCAAATACGAATATTTCGTAATTCTTTCTTAATTCATCTATTGATTCTTCTTTGTTTTGATTCATTTTTCAATTTGTCTAATGCACCATAACGTCCATATATATGTAAGTTTCCCTAAATTAGAACTGTTAGTTTGTCAAATTTACATTTAAAATACTACTCTTCAGAACATCGAACATCAGGGTTATTTTTGATGCAGTGAAGTTTTAAATAAACTTTAGGAGATAACTCTCCCAAATAATCGTGAGGTCTAAAATTATTATAATTTTCCATCCACCATATAACGTGGAATATAGTCAGATTCCACATCCAATTGCCAACCTTTATCAAATGCCAATGCAGCCAGTGCCGTTAGCCTAAAAGAAATAAAGCCTGTATGGTCTCTACATAGGGGAGTACCTCCGTGATTAAGTGCTCTTTTTTGCCCCCAAAAAGCTTTGTGTACTTGTAAAGACAATATTAAATTTTCATTAAATCCTTTGAGATCATTTGTGGAGAGACATCTCATGGTCTCTATAATCGGGTCACAAATATGAATGATATGAAAATCAGAAACTTTTGGTTTAATTTGGAGCGTCTTCACATTATCGTTTTTAATAGCAGTTAAACGATTGTAAATTTGTTCGTCAAAAATTCCTGTTTTAAAAAATATCAATTCCAGATCAATTAACAAGTTCCGATATTGTACTGCCGGGGTGTTATTACTTAATCTGAGTAGTTCTATGGGGAAAGCACAGATGGTTTTGAGTTGCTGCTGGTTACGGGTAATAATTGCTAAACAGAAGCTATTTAACCAAACGTCATCAATTTCATCTAAATCCTCTATAAGGATTTCAAAGGAATTGGAATCATCGAATTTAGCTTTTTTGACTTCCCCGGGAAAATGAGCAAGTCTACTTACTTCACTTATTGCATTCAATCCAATAGTTAGAATTTTAGACTCTTCATTTAAATTGTTTTTAAAGAGTCTATTCATCTCTATTATTTCCAATGCATTTCTATAAACGAAAAATAAAAAACGAAAATTCTCCTTTGCTTTTTTAATGTACTCATCCCATTCGTCCATTTTCCAATTGTAGCTAATCAATAGGGGATTAGGGTTACCAACTTTATGTAATTCAATTTGTTTTATCATCTCATGCTATTTTAATAAAAATTCTTCCCTCACAAACTTTTCCAGACTTCCATCGGAATTGTTTTTTTAGATTCTACGCGCTAATATTATAGGGCTTAATTTATTTAATGCTTATGCTATTACAAATAGCCATATAGTTTCAGTCGCATTTCAATGAGACCGAGCGCATACTTAGTGCAAACGGGATATCTCCGATGATTTAAAAATGTATGGTTTCAATGAAGACGTCAAGCAGCACACATTTAACACCAGTGATATGGTTGTTTTCAATCTTTTCCTTTAAAATTTCGGTTACAATAATACGCGTAGATAAATCGCTGATTTTAAATATGTTTCTTGGTTCGATCAGCTGATCTAGCAGTACTAACTTATCGATGGATTTAACTACGGTTGTTAAATCAAAATATTTGAAATCAGATAAGTTCTTATCCATCGCATCAATATTCTCTAATATGTTTAAGCAATAATATTCATCTTTATAAGATGTACCACCATAACTAAGATTTGCAGGATATGTTTCTAAGAAAGGCGCATCTTTTGTATCCTCAAATAGGATTTGTTTGAATTTATTAGAAATCAAGGTGCCAGAGTTTATTCCTGATATCCAATCTGTATATTTATTTTTTTTTCTGTTGTAATTAAACACCGATTTTTTGTTTCGAAATGAAGAAATAAAGGATATACCTTTAGCAAATTCGTTCTCAGCTTCATCGGGCAAGTTTGAATGAGTGATACAAACATCTTCTTTTTTTGGATCACCAATCAATGTATAATATTTCATATCTAATTTAGTTTTATCGTTCCGTTATTTAGTCCTTTTTTTACCTCTGCTAGGAATGAATAAATTTTGTTATTTTAATATCTATTTCAGGACTAATTATTACTATTCAAAAACGCCTTCAATTCCGAAATAAATTCAGAGAATACTTCTCTGTGTAAAAAATGTCCTGAGTTTTTAAAAACTACTGTTTTTGAACCTTTTGGCATTTTCTCTTTCATAGAAGAAACAATATTTTCTGTATAAATTAGATCATGTTCACCTAATAAAAAAAGGATGGGTGTTTTAGGTGTTTTTTGATAAAACGCTTGAACTTCTGGTAAATTTTGATCGGCTGAAAATGATCTGTAATATCCAATGGCTGCTTCAGTACGATTAGGGAATTTAAATGTTTCTTTAATAGTATTACTTGATGCTTGGAAATTTTTGAAATCTGGTGACCATCTTTGATACAGTCTGTCAATATATTCGAAGTTGTTTTTCCGAGTGTATCTTACTCCATAATCGCTTGTCCCTAACAGAAAGAAATGTCTTCCAGCATAAGCTAACTCAGGAGTTAATTCTAAACAAGTTGGGTGAGGTATAGCGATTGAAACAAATTTCTGTACTCTTTCGTCTATTAGGTTTGTAACAGAAAATCCAATGGAGGCTCCCCAATCTTGACCAACTAAAGTAAATTTATCAATAGCGAGGATATCCATGAGTTTTACCATGTCGTCAGCAATTGTTTTTACTGAAAAATCATTGTCATTTGGAATTCCTGTTGGATAATAACCTCTTAAAAACGGAGCGATTACTCGATGTGTTTTTGATAATTCACTAATAGTTCCATCCCAAGTATTTGCCATGTCAGGAAATCCATGTAAGAGTAGAATAGTTTCGCCCACTCCCTTCTCTATGTAGTAATAATCAAGATTGTTGACGATAGTTTTCTTAATAGGATGAATACTAAGACTGTTTAATTCTTTGGTAGTAATATTCTCAACTTTATCGTATGTTTTTCTTCCTAAAGATCCAATGGATGTTATAATAATTAGTCCGATTGCAATACCAACAATAGTTTTTATTTTATTTGATAATTTTGGAACCATTTTTGTCAAATAATTTGAAAAAACTGGAAATAGTAAGAGTCCAATTACCATAATACCAATACCATACAAAGGTTCTTCAAAAATGATGATTATAAATCCTACGAGTAAAAGAATTGCACTTAATATGTATTTGATTAGTTTCATCTTAGTTTTTTAAAATTTGATTTTTTTCGTTTAAATGTTTTTTTGATTTGTTATTCCTCTCCACGAAAATTCTATAGCTTGATCTACTATTTCGGCAGAAAGTTCTCCAGATTTCAATCTGAGTTCAACCAATGTTATAATATTGTTATAGGTGAGCATTCCCATCAACATTAAATCCATGTTAATGAATAAATTCGCTTCAATTGCCTTTTGATATGACCCAAAAATGGGTGAAAAATACAATTCGCATACTGCATGATTTTCGGAAGTAATTATTGGCGAGTGCTCTAACTGCTTAAGAAAAGAATATTCAATGGGGTTAGTTATGTAATAATTGTAAATGCCTAATGAAACACTTTTGAATGCTTCCTTTAAATCAACTTTATTCTTTGAACTTTCAATTATTACATCTCCGACATTCTTTCTAATTGATACATAGATTTCGTTAATGATTTCTTCTTTACTTTTAAAATAATGATAAATAGTTCCTACTGCAACTCCTGCTTTTTTTGCGATTTGAGACATAGGACTATCACTAATACCTTTTTTGGTAATAAGCTTGGTTGCTTCTCTAAGAATTTTATCTCTTTTTGATATAAATTGAACGTTCATTCGGTACAAATGTAATGTTTTATTTTAAACTATAAAGTTGTACATTTTCATAAGCTGCCATTCGTGATATGGCTTGGGATATAATCAGGTTCTGCATCAAGTTCTTATCCTTGTATCGAATGTTGTATGCTAATAAGAAAAAGCCTCTATGATCCAGCACAGTAGATAAATTACGATTAAACTCACTCTTTTGGTTACGTTAAGTTATTGAATGGAAGTTCTTTCGTTTTTGCTTGTTGCTAACGTTTAATGTAAAAAGCCGGTTTAATGCTTTTACATTGTGTTAAATGAAGATACAGTTTTTTAATAAGATTTACAAGTGGCTTATTTTTTGAAAACATAGTTCCTCATTAACAAAAAATTATAGGTCCAAGCAATAAAAAATGCAGTAATGATTTTAGAGATTCTGTAATCGAATTGTAAAATGGAGTCAGTTAATAGAATAACTAATATAGAATTGAGAATTAAACTTCCAGCAGAAACAATAGCGTATTTATACATTTGGTTCTTTAACTTATTTTTAGAGCCTTTAAAAGCCCAGAAACTAGAAATAAAGAAGTTAATTATGGCCCCAGTTAATGCACCAATTGCATTGGAGTATCCATACCATAGAAGGAATGTTTCGGTAAGCAAAATAGTAACTCCAAAATCTGCAGTTGTAGCAATTACACCAGCTGCCTGATGTCGAAAAAGATTATATAGCCAGAAATCTTTTTTAGCCATATTATAAAAAATAGGAATTAATACCGTAAATAATAATTTGTAAAACAATATTAGCATAAATTCCTGCTAATATGTCATCAGCCATAACGCCAACACCGCCTTTTAATTGTTCTAGTTTTCGAATACCTAAAGGTTTTGCAATATCAAAAAAACGAAACAAGCCAAAACCAATTAATATATTTAAAAAAGAGAGTGGAACAAACATCATGGTAATCCACATTCCAATTACTTCATCGAGTACAACTTTACTGGGATCTTTTCCCCATTCATCCTCTAATTTATCAGTAGCAATAATTCCCATTACGGTTACAATTACAATTAACCCAATAAATAAAAGTGGAGTGGAAGTGGTAGAAATAAGGTTATATTTTTCAAATAACCATAAAGCTAAACAACCTACAATTGCGCCCATTGTCCCAGGTGCGAAAGGAGAGTATCCTGCACCAAATGCCGTTGCTGTTAATTTATAAATTGTTTTCACGGTACAAAAATAAAAAAAAAGCTGTTATCCTTTTTGGATAACAGCTTTTAAAATATAATTTGATATAAGTTTTAAGCGTTAGCTTTTACTTTTTCATCATAATCCTGACCTAAATGAGTAATTAAATCTTCACCTTGTAAATAACGTAAGGTGTTTTTTAATTTCATTTCTTGTTTAAAGATATCGTGTAGTGGTTGCATATCTTTAGTTGGTGTTTGAGGTGCTTTAAAGAAGAATGATAACCATTCTTGAATTCCGCCCATATTAGCTCTAGAGGCTAAGTCTAAAAAGATAGCTAAATCTAAAACTAAAGGTGCTGCTAAAATAGAGTCTCTACATAAAAAATCTACTTTAATTTGCATTTTGTAACCTAGCCATCCAAAGATGTCAATATTATCCCATCCTTCTTTGTTATCACCATGTGGAGGGTAATAATTGATTCTTACTTTGTGGTATAAATCTTTATATAAATCAGGATTTTTTTCTGGTTCTAAAATAGAGTCTAATACACTTAGTTTAGACATCTCTTTTGTTTTGAATGATGCAGGATCATCCAAAACTTCACCATCTCTGTTTCCTAAAATGTTAGTGGAGAACCAACCAGCAATTCCTAAAGATCTTGTTTTTAATCCAGGAGCTAAAATCGTTTTCATTAACGTTTGACCCGTTTTAAAATCTTTACCACAAATTGGCACATTTTGTTGTTTTGCTAATTGTATTAAAGCAGGAATATCAGCAGATAAGTTAGGAGCTCCGTTTGCATAAGGTACACCTTCCATAATTGCAGCGTAAGCGTAAAGCATACTTGATGGTACGTTTTCATCATTGTTACGCATTCCTTCTTCTAAACTTTCTACTGTTTGGTGAACTGCAGATTCTTCAATGTAAATTTCCGTAGAACCACACCAAACCATTACTAGTCTATCGCAATTGTTATTTTCTTTAAAATCTCTAATATCTTGTCTTAGCATTTCAGCTAATTCCATTTTATTCGCTCCTTCTTTTTTATAAGTACCTTCTAATTTGGTAACATATTTTTTGTCAAAAACAGCCTTCATTGGTTTAATTGCTTCCAATTCAGGTTTCAATTGCTCTAATAAATATCTGTCTAAAACTCCAGCGTGTTTTGCTGATTCATAAACATTTTCTTCAAATAAATCCCAACCACCAAATTCAATTTTAGTTAAATCAGCCAAAGGAATAAAATCTTTAATTAAAGGAGTATTGTCTTCCGTTCTTTTACCAATTCTTATTGTTCCCATTTGAGATGTAGAACCAATTGGTTTAGAAATTCCTTTATTTACAGCAAGAACCCCTGCAATTAGAGTTGTAGCAACAGCACCCATTCCAGGTAATAAAATACCTAGCTTTCCATCAGCACTAGCAATATCTTGACTCATATTTTTTATTTTAAGTTAAAATTTTAAGATTGCAAATATAATAATTACTAACGGTTATAAAGTAGAATTATAGAACAATTAACGAAGGTGAATTAGTGCAGGTATAAAGAGGTATTACTTTATAATTTTCTCGTAAAGTAATTTTCCAGTTTTCGGGTCTTTTCCAAAGAGTTCCATGGATAAAACACTTTGTATTCTTTTAGTATCATCAACCATTAAATATATTTTTTCTAACCTGGCTGTTTTTCCTGAAATACTTGTAAAAACCACTGGTTCTCCTTTTTTATTTTGAGTAGCGAAAAGCTGTTTACCTTTCATGGCAATTAAGCTAAATGCGTAAGTGTTTTCCTTACCTTTAATTGATTTTACTTTAAAATCAAATGCAAATGTTTTTTCTAACCATGCCAATTTTTTTCTCCTTCCATCTTCTTGGTATCTTCTCCAGAAAACTTCAATAGGTTCTTTTGGGTTGATTTTTCCATCAGCACCAAGTTTTAAAGCATAAACTATGGCGTTTGGGTTGGTGTTTTTATGAATGTAAAATAGCACATTAGGATCATCAGGTGTTATTCTATTATCAAAGATTTTTAAACGTTCTTTGCCATCTTGACAAAAAGAACTCGTGCTTAATAATACTAATGAGAAGAAGAGTATTAGTAGCCTATTCATTATTATCCTTTTTATCTAATTCTTTTTTAACGTGCAATAAGCGTTGTAGTGCAGTGTAATTTGACATGATGGAAACAAAAACTACTGGAAGGGTAAAAATAGAAATGGTTTCGAACAGCGTAAATGTTCCAATTTTGATAGGCTCTAAGTCTTTTACAAAATAATAAAATATACCACAGAACATTGCCGATGCTCCAATAGTTACAACTCGTGCTGGACGTTGCATCATTCCTACGCTACAATCAATACCTAAACCTTCAGCTCTTGCTCTAATATAACTTACCATTATAGAACCTATTAAAGCAACAAAAGCAAATAATGAGCTTAAAAAATAATCTTGAGATATTAAGTAAAAGCAAATGCCTAAAAACATAACTAATTCACTATATCTATCCATTACAGAATCGTAGAAAGCACCGAAAGAACTAGATAAATTTGCAATTCTTGCTAAACGGCCATCCATCATATCAAATAGGCCTGCAATTAAAATAGTAAAGCCTCCCCAACCAACATAAAACATATCAGTTCTATCAGCTTGTTCAGCACCAATAATAAAAATTATAGCAGCAACAATGTTTAGTATAAATCCAAAAGAAGTAATCATATTTGGAGTTACACCCAATTTATGCATTAACATAATAAAGGGGTTGAGTACCTTATAAATAAATAATTGTGCCTTACCTTCTTCTGCCATTTTACTCTTTTTTGGAGTTGGTTACATTAACAGTGCCAAAAGTAGCTAAAAGTTTAGGTTGGCTTTTGTTGAGTAGCAATTATATTTTCAGTATGAAATTGTTAGAAACTTACCAATTATCATTTGCTAATTGTTACTTTTGCGATTCTAAAAAATAAGAATTATGGCGTTAAAATGTGGTATAGTTGGGTTGCCTAATGTTGGTAAATCTACATTGTTTAATTGTTTATCTAATGCAAAAGCACAATCGGCTAATTTTCCGTTTCGTACTATAGAACCAAATGTGGGAGTAATTACAGTTCCTGATGATAGATTAGAAAAATTAGAAAGTTTAGTAAATCCAGAAAGAGTACAGCCAACAACTATTGAAATTGTTGATATTGCTGGGTTGGTGAAAGGAGCGAGTAAAGGAGAAGGCTTAGGAAATAAATTTTTAGCTAACATTAGAGAAACAGATGCTATAATTCATGTATTAAGATGTTTTGATGATGATAATGTGGTGCATGTTGAGGGGAAGATTGATCCTATTGATGATAAAGAGGTAATTGATTTTGAATTGCAACTAAAAGATTTAGAGACTGTTCAAAAACAATTAGAAGGAATTAAAAGGAAAGTAAAGACAGGAGATAAAACGGCCGTAAAAGAGCAGGAAGTTTTAGCACGTTACGAAGCAGCTTTAGAATCAGGAAAATCTGCAAGAACTGTAGAACTTACTGATGAAGAAGCTCCATTTATAACAGGATTACACTTATTAACTATAAAGCCTGTTTTATATGTTTGTAATGTAGATGAAGATTCAGTTGTTGACGGTAATGCTCATGTTGAGGCTGTAAAAGAAGCTGTAAAAGGTGAAAATGCTCAAGTAATTATGATTGGAGCTCAAATTGAAGCAGATATTGCAGAATTAGAAACTTACGAAGAGAGACAAGAGTTTTTGCAAGATATGGGCTTAGAGGAAGCAGGAGTAAATAAATTAATTAGAGCCGCATATACATTGTTAGCATTAGATACTTATTTTACTGCTGGTGTTAAGGAGGTGAGAGCTTGGACGATAAATAAAGGAATGACTGCTCCACAAGCCGCAGGAGTAATTCATACTGATTTTGAAAAAGGATTTATTAGAGCAGAAGTAATTAAGTATAATGATTTTGTTACCTTAGGTTCTGAAGCAGCTTGTAAAGATGCTGGTAAAATGGGTGTTGAAGGGAAAGATTATATTGTTGAAGATGGAGATATTATGCACTTTAGATTTAATGTTTAGACTTTTATTAAATTCTATTTAGATATTAATCTAAAAAATAGGAGTGTTTTTCGAATTAAATTTATCTTATGAAAAAAAGATAATTGATTACCTTTTAGAGCAAAAAGTATTGACTATTGCTACTTGTAAAGATAATCAGCCATACTGTGCCAATTGTTTTTATGTTTTTGATGAGACAACTAAAACACTTATTTTTTTATCGGATGACTCAACAAGACACATTAGAGATGCTATACAAAATAATAGTGTAGGAGGAAGCATTCAAAATGGAGTAACTATTGTATCTAAAATTCAGGGAATACAATTTATGGGTGAATTTATTAGCCCAAATGAAACTCAAAAAGAAGCTTTCTATGAATTATTTTATGATAAATTTCTGTTTGCCAAAGTAAGGCCTTCTCCAATTTGGGGCATTCAGCTCAATTGGATAAAAATGACTGATAACACCTTAGGTTTTGGAAAAAAAATGCTTTGGG
This sequence comes from Flavobacteriales bacterium, assembly GCA_016763795.1. Classification (GTDB taxonomy): domain Bacteria; phylum Bacteroidota; class Bacteroidia; order Flavobacteriales_E; family Vicingaceae. Next base: position 3,747 of record JAESTF010000051.1, on the reverse strand, counting down.
AAAGGTAAATTAAGAATCTGTCACATAATAGACACCAGACAACGCAATTATTTTTCTAAATTTGAAGAGTAAATTAATTAACTTGGAAAATACTGCAACCATAATAGTTTTAGCTTGGCCTGATACAAAAGTGATTTGTGAAGGAAAATGGTATGACAGACCTATGCGCTGGGTGGGTGCAATTAAAGATGGTTATTATAATGCAGGACACGCAGCATTTTTATTAATTAATAATACATCTGGAGACATTCAATATTTTGATTTTGGGAGGTATCACACACCAATGAAATATGGTAGGGTAAGAAGTAAATTAACAGATCCAGATATTGAAATGAAACACAAAGCATCAATTAATAATGGTGTAATAACTAATTTGGAAGAGGTATTATTAGAACGTTACAATAATAAAGCATGTCATGGTAATGGGCGATTAACAGCTGCTATTGTTAAGAATATAAATTATGAAAAGGCTTACAATAAAGTAATACAAATGCAAACAAGAGAAGCTATTCCTTATGGACCTTTTGAACTTAGGGGAACAACTTGTTCTCGTTTAGTGGCACAAACAGTTTTAGTGTCAACAAAAGATTGGTTAACCAAATTGCTAATTATTTTTCCTTATACTGTTTCGGCAACGCCACGATCTAATAATAAAGTATTAAATGATTGCTGTCATTTTTATGAAATTGATAATGGGAAGATTATTATGAGAAAAAGTAAATTTCATCAAATTAAGAAGTTTTTTAAAATTAAAAAGGAAGAAAGTATAAAAGTAAATGTCAACAATTTAGCAACAGAATATATATAATTTTGAAAAAGAAAATAGGAACAGTTCATCCTCCAGAAAAACCAACTACAATTCCAGTTTATTCGCAATGGCTTTTAGGAGAAGGTGCAGGGGTTTGGTTTTGTATTGAAAAAATAGCAGAAAACGGTACGTTTAGAATACAACGGTTTGCTCCTAATGGGAATTTGGATTGTGATAGATTTTTTGAAATAGAAGAAAGTGGCTCGGTTTTCGATATTCAAAAAACGTATGAATTCGTACATGTTTCGCATTGTGCAAAATGTAGAATAAAACAAAACGACATTGTTTTTATTTTTAATTATAAAGAAGAATAGATTATGAAAAAACTAGGATTAATAATTACAGGATCAATCATGTTATTTGCTTGTGGGAGCAATGCAGAAAATAATGTTACTGCAACCATAGAAAAAGAAATAGAAAATACAATTATAGAAGGAGTTATTGAGGAGGAAGTTGCTGAAGATATAATTATTGAAGAAATTACGGAAAAAGAACCTGTTACTAAAGAAAAACAAAATTTGGAAGAAGCCATAGAAATAAGGATAGAAAAAGTAAAAGAAGTTGTTACTGAAGTAATTGAAGAAGAAAAACCTCTTGTTGTAGAAGTAATTAGAGCAAAACATAATACTTGGAATAACCTTGCAAAAAAATATGTTACAGCTACCGGAAAGGTTAATTATAAAGGTATGAAAGCAGAGATAAATACAATCTCTACCTATTTAAAACATTTGCAACATACAGCACCTAAAAGCGATTGGAGTAAAAATGAAAAATTAGCGTATTGGATAAATCTTTACAATGCTTCAACAGTATATTTAATTGCCTCAAACTACCCAACAAGTAGTATTACAAAATTAAACGGAGGTAAACCTTGGGATAAGAAATTTGTAAAATCGGGAGATAAAACATACTCGTTAAATGATATTGAAAATAATATTGTTAGACCACGATTTAAAGATCCAAGAATACATGCTGCATTGAATTGTGCAGCAGTTAGTTGTCCTAAAATGATGAATGAAGCATTTTTTCCTAGTAAGTTATCTGCTCAATTAGATAAGCAAGCCAAAGCATGGATAAACGACTCGGGAAGAAATAAATTAACGAATAATAAAGTTAATGTGAGCCAAATTTTTGATTGGTATAAAGTAGACTTTAAAGCAGGAGGTGGAGTTGTCGCTTTTATTAATAAATATGCCACAACAAAAGTTTCCAATAGCGCTAAAATTTCTTATTTAGAGTACAATTGGGCGTTGAATGAATAGTTGAAACTAGTGTTATTCAAATCAAGATTTTGTCAAATTTTAAATTTGAGAACAAAATGAAGCGTGGAATCTTTTAGTTTGAGAGCATCAAAATTCTATAAATAAGATTCTTCACCTCAATTTTTTATCCCGATAAATTGGGGACAAACAGCTTTTACTCATTTCACAAAACATGTTCAGAATGACATTTGTATTTAATACCTTTGCACCCATGTCTCAATATTCATCAGCTACAATATGCGCTTTGGCAACAGCACCAGGAATTGGTGCAATAGCAATTATCCGATTATCAGGAGAAAAGGCGATTGAAATTTGTAACACTGTTTTTAAAGGAAAAGATTTAGCACAAGTTGATACTCATACCGTTCATTTCGGAACTATAAGAGATGGAGATAAAATTATTGATGAAGTTTTAGTGAGTATTTTTAAAGGAAAACAATCGTTTACTGGAGAAAATTCAGTAGAAATTTCTACCCATGGTTCGCCATACATCCAACAAAAAGTTATACAATTATTGCTTAAAAATGGGGCTCAATCGGCAGGGCCAGGAGAATTTACCTTACGTGCTTTTTTAAATGGTAAATTAGATTTATCACAAGCAGAAGCCGTTGCAGATGTAATTGCTGCCAACTCAGAAACTTCGCACGAACTGGCAATGAGCCAGATGCGTGGAGGGTTTTCTAATGAAATTAAGAAATTAAGAGAACAGTTAATTCATTTTGCTTCGTTAATAGAATTAGAACTCGACTTTGGAGAAGAAGATGTGGAGTTTGCAGATAGAGACGATTTAAAAAAATTGGTAACGCAATTAAACAACGCATTAATAAGTTTAATTAAGTCGTTTGATTATGGTAACGTTATTAAATCGGGTGTACCAGTAGCAATTATCGGAGAACCCAATGTGGGTAAATCTACATTGCTAAATGCGTTGCTAAATGAAGAGAGAGCTATTGTTTCTGATATTGCTGGTACCACTAGAGATGTAATAGAGGATGAAATTATTATCGATGGTATTAGTTTTCGATTTATTGATACAGCAGGAATTCGAGAAACAACAGATACCATAGAATCATTAGGAATTGAAAAAACATTTGAAAAGTTGGATCAAGCTTCTATTGTGTTGTTATTAGTAGATGCTGCTGAAATTACAAGAAAACAGTTAATCACTGATGTTCAAAAGATTAAAGATCGAATAGAAGGGCAGAACAAGCGTTTAATCATTATTGCCAACAAAGTAGATATGGCGGATTCAAAAGTAGCAATTGAATCGAAATTTGAAGACATTGAGCATGTCATTTATATATCGGCCAAACAAAAAGATAATGTTGTAGCCATAGAAAAAACACTGTTTAAATTTGTACAATCGGGCGCTTTAAATAATGATGTAGTGGTTACCAATGTGCGGCATTTTGAAGCCTTAACAAAAGCCCATGAGGCACTAATAAAAGTACTAGAAGGATTAGATGTAAACATTACGGGCGATTTTTTAGCAATGGACATTAGACAAGCCTTACACTTTTTAGGTGAAATAACAGGTGAGATTACTACCGATGATCTTTTAGATAATATTTTCAGCAAATTCTGTATCGGAAAGTAATTATTTTCTCCCTAAGACTTTTAGATAAAATTGTTCGTAGTTTTTAACTGTGAGCTGGTTGTAAATGTAATACAGTAAGT
>JAESTF010000368.1 GCA_016763795.1 Flavobacteriales bacterium | reverse complement strand
TATATCGGTACAAATTCTCGCCGACTATGCAGTAACTTACTGGGTCTTCCACAATGAAAAACCTTTGGTTGGGAGACCTGCGTCTAAATCGGTGCGATTTTACCAATGTAACAGTACTCTGATCATCCGATACGCTATCAGCAATAGATGTAATCTCCTGAATTGGTCTCCTGTTGCCGGGAAAATTTGGCCATCCAGCCGAGGCGCCATTGTCTCCGTCATAAAGCCTGTTTCGACGGCGGGGATATATCACCGCATATCCGCCTGTGACCCCGTGTTGGCTAGGCACTAAATCCACTACATCAAACGTTGTGGAACCTCCAGATGAGAATGATGGATTAATGTAGGTGGTTGCTGCTCTCACGGGGACGAATTCCAGACATTGATCTCCACCTGCTGTTGCTGTCGTCGCACGAATGCTATTAGGCAGTGCATTGTGAATCTCCATAGCCAGCCTATCGATCGCAATACGACCAGATGCAGCAATTTTATTCCGGTTAGCACTAGTCGTCAGAGTGTCCACTGAATCACCAATAAAACTGACAATCCCAATGGCGAGTATGCCGCTGATAACAATCGCCAACACCATTTCGATAATGGAGAAGCCAGCCTGCTTTTGATTTGATAGTTTTATCATACTGTTAGCTTACAGCGCTCCCTTAGCCCAGAAATTAGTCTAGAAATTAGATTTATAAGCACTAAAGTCCCAACCTGCGGTGTTACCTCGAAAACTTACAGTGACCGTAATCAACTTCGCATCGAACTGATCATCAAGCTCGTTGTTAACTCCCAATGTTTCTTCTTCTTCACCGACACCTAGATTGATGTAGCGCACTGCGACACGAACTCGAAAATTGTCGTACCCTGCTCTGGTATTTCCTTGCGCATCTTGCAAAGGCAGAGTTTGGTCATCACCCTCATCCATACCATGATAATCATCTACATCATCTAACCTAGATCGAGCGTTCTCTCCAGTTTCAACGGGAGCGCCGTAGTTGAACCCAAAAGATGCTTCTGCAGTGCACTGTCTGGCAAAAGGCGCGGAGGCGCGGCAAGGAGGTATGCCTCTATTGCGCGTCTTCTCGTCATACCTTTTTCCAAGGATCTCATCCAAATAAGCCTGCGCAAGGGCTGTTGCACGAATCTGTATTGTAATATCGGAACTGTTGCTAGCACCTCCCTGCAAAACCCCTGACAGAGTTACTAACACCACACCCAAAACAACGATCGTGACAACAAGCTCTATTAACGTGATGCCGGATTGATTTTTCGCTTTTCTAAACATCGCAATCGCCTGCATAGGAGAATCCCGAGGGAGACACACAAACAGATTCACTCGCCGTATCATTCAGGCGTATTCTTACCGCGGATGTAACAGCTCCGGTACTTCCAGTGACGCCACTGACACCCAAGTCGCCAAGCTCGCCAAAGGTAAGAGTCAGCGGCGCGGCATTGCTAATAGCGTCCGCACCGCTAGTTGCCGCGCAACTGTCCGTGTTATTTATATCGCCACTTAACTCCACTGTACTGAGAGAAAACGTATAGCTTTCTATCACTCCCGCATTATCATTCGTGGTGAGTGTAATCTCATCACCACTGGCGCTTGGGGTAATTACTAGATCCACATCGCTTCGCCCCAGTGCGTTCTGCTGAGCAGTTCTAGCAAGAGAAATAATCTGGTCACGAACGACAATTGCGTTCAGCGCATTGCCGCTGAGGATTCTTGACATGGCAACCGAGCTAAGAATCGCCAATATTATAATAACTGTCACTATTTCGATCACAGTAAAACCTGCCGCAGCACGAGAAAGCTGAATACCTCCTCGCGAACGGGAGAGAATGGACTGCCTGTGAATATCGGTAGGTACAATCATTGCCACTATTTCCTAATAAAGGCCTAAAAATCAATAACTATTTTCTGCCGCTTATAACAGCGCCTCGATCTGTTTGCGCCAGCCATTTATCTCTTCTCTGCGCGACGGCAAGAGAAAACTTCGCTGCTCGTCCGCACTGTAGGCCTTATTCAAAATTTCTAAGGCTTGCTCGAAACGGCCTACGGAACCCGCTAGCGTAGCCTGCCTAATTGCAATATCGACGGACGGCACCTCTTCAAGAGCATGGTCCAATTTCAATAACGCGTCATCGATCAATTCATAATGTACAAATAACTCTGAATAAAGAACGTCAAAACCAACCCGCGCTCTAGAATTCATTTTTAGATCATCAATGATATCCATCAAGTTTACCACTTCATACTGAGTCGGGTAAGCACACACTCCCAGCCTTAAATTATCAATCATCTCTCGGACGGGGACGTTGATATCATTTCGAGAGTTTTCAGGGTTTTCAATCTTAGCTATCTGTTGAAGAGACACCTGCACCGGAAAATTATTGGAGCAACCATAGTTAAAAACCTGTAGGCGTAGATTAATGTCTTTAGGATAAACTTCCAACAGTGCCTGCAACCTAGCCAAGCCCTGCCTTGCACCCCCTATGTCAGCAAGGATAGAGGCCAGATCAGACTGAGCTCGAATAGATTCTGGATGCTGCTCCGCCCAGTGAGAAATCAACGCTCCCGACCCTCCCCAAAGCCTGGTTAGCTGAAAAGTAAGGCTACTTAGAAATAAAACAGCGACAAGAGCTAGGACTGCCATGATTCTAGGAAAGTATTCCCACGAAACAAGATCAATAGCTCGCATCGAATAGTAAGTTCCGGCAAGCACCGGGCCAATCATAGGAAGGTAATTTCGATGCTCAAAGTATAACTCCAATGGCAAATAACTTGATTCTAGAAAATGCCACACGAAAAACCAAAGAACAGCAAAACTGAACATCGGCTCAGTAGTTCTCATCCTAATAGACAGCACCAGCAACAAAAGAATGCAGGCGACCGAAAAAAGCGTAGTTAGCGGCAGCCATAGCGTAGTCGATACAACAATATCGTCATGGTACAAGCCAAAGCCTTGTATCTGAGGGAAGAATATATTTGCGAGGTAATCAATTAGTATTCTAGATTCGGTTAGCAAACGCTCTAGCAAACTGAAGGAGCGAAAATTGTAAGCTTCTATTGAAGGCAAGAAAGTTACGCCAAGATAAATCACAAAAAGGCACAGAGGAAGAATCACCCCAAATCTGAACCACCGTGTATACGCCTTATTAGTCTCCAGTTTTTGAAAGAGGGTCAGTTCAATGATGACAAAGCTCGCCAGCAATAAAACGCCGTTTTCTTTCGATAGAATGGCCAACAGCCCGAAGGGAAACAACGCCAGAAGCAGCAGTGACATTCCCTTTGTTACATCCTGAATAATGAGCGTTCTGCCGACGAAGAAGCAAATCAGCCCAAGCAGCGAAAACAGCGTCACCAAAAG
>JAESTF010000050.1 GCA_016763795.1 Flavobacteriales bacterium | reverse complement strand
CCGATTGGAAAGATGCTGTAGAATCTGTAGACGGTCTAAATTCAATAGCGAAACTTACATTTCATATTCATTACTATATTGAAGGTGTTACAAAGGTGCTTCAAGGAGGACCTCTTGAAATAAGTGATAAGTATAGTTTTGAATCTCCGCTAATTCGATCGGAGACAGACTGGAATGATTTAACTGATAGATTTTGTAACGATTCCGAAAAATTTATAGCTCTAGTGGAAAAAATGACTCAAGATGGACTTCTAGAAAGTTTTGTTGATGAAAAATATGGAGATTATCAACGTAATATTGACTTAATGATAGAACACGCCTATTATCATTTAGGACAAATTCTGATAATTAAAAAGTTAATAAACAAAAGAAAAACTACTACCAACACTATGTAAAAATGCATTAAAACGCATTTTACATTAACCGTTAGCAATTACTCTCAAAAAATCTGATTAAGTTCTAGAATAATCCAAGAATGAAAAAAGAATTAAAATGTATTATAGTAATTTTTGTAGGTTTTATAGCATTATTGTGGTTAGCAAAACCATTGAGAGAACTTTTAATAAATTATGATATAACCGAATTAAATGCCAGATTGACCGCTGGAATAATTACACGATTACTAATTATATCGGTATCCTTATGGGTAATAGGTAAATTAAATTTAAAAAAATTTAATGGTCTCAGAAAAAGAAATGAATTTTCCAATTTACAGGCTCTGATAATTCCTTCTCTATTTATTTTAATGGGAATAGTGGGTAGTTGGAATACTTATATCAATACAAACATTTTTGTTCTTTTTTTATTCATCATTTCAGTTTTTATTGTTGGATTTGCAGAAGAAATTTTATTCAGAGGGACAATACTACCTCTTTTTATAACCTATTTTAAAAACCGAAAAACAGTTTTATATTTAAGTGTTATAATTTCATCATCAATTTTCGGTATAGTTCATTATATAAATATCTTTAAAGAACCCGCTAATTTTTGGGGAATTACGCATCAAGTGTTTTTAGCCTTATCAATAGGTGTTTTTTTTGGAGGACTAATACTAAGAACAAATAGTATAATAATCCCTTCTTTATTTCACGGTTTTGTGAATTTTTCATTTGGAACTGGAGATTTAGAACAAGAGGATATTCAAATTATTACTGAAAAAATCACAGAAGATGTGAATTGGAATTCTATTATTCCAACTACACTATTTTTTACTTTCATATTTCTTAGTGGAATTTATATGATTAAAAAAGTTGATACAGAAATGATTTTGAATAAATTAAATTTTAAAACTACTACCAACAAAGTATAAAAGTAATAAGGGTTAAGCACCAAATCTGGTACACATTAACAAAGTCTGCCAAATTTAAAATTTGACGATTAAAAGAAAAATAACGATAAAATTGTAAATTTGGCTAAATGCTAAAACCGAAAAGTAAGTGCATTTTAATCCCTTACTATTCTTATACAAATCGTTGGGCTTAATTACAGCAGAATGAGACGATATAGAAGAAAGATACTGCTGATAGCTTTAACAATAATTATAGCTCCAATATTAGGAGTAAAAATCTATTCGAGATAGATAATGTTATTTACGAAAAGAGAGTTGGAAAAATGAAGATTCAGAACGAACATACTGTTAAAAGTTCAATTGAGCATAAGACTTTAAAAATAGATAATTCTGAAATTCATTATTTCGTGTCAGGAAAAAAGAATGATGACTTAATTGTATTTCTACATCCAGCATTTTCTGACCATCGGGCATTTGACCAACAAATTGATTTCTTTCAAAAAAAACATAGAGTTATTACAATTGACTTAATTGGACACGGATTGTCAAAAGCGAAAAAATCGAAAGACAAAATAGATGCCTCCTCAAAACACATTGAAAGAATTCTTGAAATCGAAGGATTTGATAAGGTTCACCTTATTGGAGTTTCAATGGGTTCTTTAATTGCTCAATATTTTGCACTTAACAATCCTAACAAGATAAAATCATTGACAGCGTTGGGAGGATATGACATCAATAAAATAAACAAAGAAGTTAAAAAAGTTCAAAAATCTTCAAATTTTAATTTGATTTTTAGGGCAATATTATCAATGAAATCATTTAGAAAAAAGATTGCTGAAATAACGTGTAAATCAGAAAAAGGGAAAGCTTTTTTTTATAAATCAGCCAGTCTTTATGAAAGAAAGTCATTTATGGTAATGCAAGGACTTCAAGATGTGATTAAGAATAGAGATAATATAAAACCTCAATATTCAACATTGATATTAACGGGAGAATTTGACATTGATTTAGCAAAACAAATGGCAAAAGAATGGCACTCTGAGATTGACAATAGTGAATATTTTATGATTGAAAATGCAGGACATTGTGCAAACATTGATAAGCCTTTAGAATTTAACAAATTAGTAGAGGAGTTTATACTAAAGGTGAATAACAACTAGGCCCAACAATACCTATACGTAATGTGGGTATTCCGCTAAGCGAAAGGTTAGTGCATTTAAAGAAGTCCGCCAATACTTTAATTTGGTGTTTAAAGTGAATAAGTTAAAAACAAAATATAAACTCTTGGCTACGTGCAGATTTAAAATTTTCAGCTTTCAAATCCGGCACTACGCATAGCCGGGTCGTTAGCAAATATTTAGAATAATTCTATTTTTTTAACAATTAAATAAACTCATTATTACTTTCTTTACTTTAAAATTTAATTCCAAATTCTAAATGAGCAAAATCCTATTTATTTTAGTCCTATTGTGTGCTACCATTTCAAATGCGCAAGTTCTTACACCAACTCCAATTAACTCTAAGTTTTTAAATGAAGAAAGAGCTTATCGGGTACATCTTCCTCCGTCATATTCAGACACACTTCATGCTCAAAAAAAATACCCAGTGTTACTGTTGTTAGATGGATACTATCATTTTTGGTACACTATTAATGTAATGTCTTTCTTAAGTGCAAACAATGTTATTCCAGAATTTATACTTGTAGCTGTGCCTAATACAGATAGAACGCGAGACCTTACACCAACACATTCTATAATGCATTACAATGGGAAAGAAGATGAAGATTTTTTAAAAACAAGTGGTGGAGGAGATCAGTTCTTAAATTTTATTAATAAAGAGCTTATGCCAGTAATAGATAAAAATTTCAATACTATGAAATTGAAAGTTTTTGTTGGTCATTCATTTGGTGGTCTTACTGCTACCCAATCCTTTCTTTCTAACAGCTCTCCATTTAACGCATATATTTCTATGGATCCTTCATTATGGTGGGATAACAATTTATGTATAGAACAATTAAAAGCGGTTAAAAGCCTTTCAAACACAAAGACTTGGTTTATGTCTGGAGCTAATAATAGTGATGTTAAAATTGATACAACTAGCACAAGAAAGTCATTAGAGATGTTTGATGAGCTATTACAAAAACAACCTAAAACACTAAGGTCTGAATTTAAAATCTATGAAGAAGATGATCACAACTCTGTAACATTACCATCGCTGTATGATGGGCTTCGTTTTACCTTTAATAGCTACAAAATAACGAATGCGATGAAAAAAGATGTAACCCTATTTACAACTCATTTTAAGCAACTAAGCGAAGAATGGGGAGAAGAATTTAAGCCTTCACAACAACTTATTAATGACTTTGGGTATTATTGCTTAAGACAAAAAGAACTTAATAATGCGTTAGCCTTTTTTAAATTAAATGTAGAGCGTTATCCTCTTGCTGCAGATGTGTACGATAGTATTGGTGAGTGTTACCGAAAAATGGGAAACAAGGAATTGGCAATAAAAAATTACAAAAAATCACTCGAATTAAACCCTAACAATCAAAATGCAGCTGAAATGCTGAAAGAAATTAAATAACGATTTTTCAACAATCTCTAGGTTTCATTATCTTGGTTGATTGCTGTATATTTGGTTTCAACACAACGACAGCATAGAGTTGTCGTTAAAAAACCTTACTTATAATAGATCAAGGTGCTTTCTCGTAATAAGATTCTGCATTAGGTAACCATTCTTTAATACGATCTATTCTAATATCATGGCTTGGATGTGTTCTTAAAAATTCTGGTGTTCCTCCAGCTCCTCCAACAGCTTTCATTCTTTCCCAAAAAGGTATTGCCTCTTTTGGTTCGTATCCTGCCATTGCCATAAATACCATTCCTAATTTATCTGCTTCACTCTCTTGGTTTCTTCCAAAAGCTAACATTCCTACTTGAGAGCCAATTCCTATTGCTCCTAAAAATAGCATTTGTGTTGCTTGTGGTTTTTCTCTTAAAGCAACTGCTAACCCTGTAGTAATTCCTTGAGACAACATTCCTTGACTCATTCTTTCATTTCCATGTCTAGCAATAGCATGAGCAATTTCGTGTCCCATAACGACTGCTAAGCCTTCTTCTGTTTTTGTAACAGGTAAAATACCTGTGTACACCACTACTTTTCCGCCAGGCATACACCAAGCATTAACAGTGTTTTCATCTATCAAATTAAATTCCCACTTATATCCTTTAATCCGGTTAGACATATTATTGGCTTTCATATACTTTTCAACTGCATGCGAAATTCGTAAACCAACTCTTTTTACCATTTTTGTATTCTCTACATTAGCAGAAACAGGTGGATTTTCTTTTAAAAATGATTGGTACTGCGTTAAGCTCATACTCATCATTTGACTCTCTGGCAACATGTTAAGCTGCTTTCTACCAGAAATCGGCACTGTTGTACATGAATAAATTCCTGTAGCAATTATTACTATTAATGCTATTTTTTTAATCATTTCTATTGATTTATTTTCTTGTTATACTTCGTAAGAAAAGCTTATTCTCAAAGATTCTGAGATTGCTTTATGCTTTTGCTCTCAAAAAATACTTGTAATAACGTAAAAAAAATTAATTAATTTCTACTGTTAAACCACTATCTGCTAAAAGCTCTCCCATAATAGTCAGCTCTTTTAACTCCCCATTCTTAACAGCACACTTCCCTTTATAATGAACCAACATTGCACATTGTTCAGCTTGCAATGCTTCATGATTACAAACCTTAATTAGTAATTCTATAACGTGGTCAAAAGTATTTACATTGTCATCAAACAACACTAAAATATGTTCTTTAACTACTTGTTCTTTTAGTTCTGCTACTTCTTCAGTTATCGTTTCCATCATTATTGATTACTTTTCATTAATTCTAATGCTGTTTCTAAACTAATCTCAACACCTTCTCTAAACACAATTGTTTCAGGTTTTGAAACACCCATTTCTTTCATCTCAATTTGTAAATCTAACGCAGATTCGTAATTAGAAAAAGAACCTAACGTGTAAACTGTTTTACCTTCTTTTTCATAGTTTTTAATTCCTCTTCCTGTTAATTTCAAAAACATTCCTGCATCTTCAACAGGAACATCTTCTTCATATTCTCCTAATTTAACTCTAAATTCTAAATTTAAATTCTCTTTAGGCTCATAACCTGGCACATCGTTTTTAAACGTTTTTTCAGGAGTTATATTATCTTCTGTTGTTAAATTCAAATTATCATTTACATCTGGAGTAACATTCTCATTAGAAGAATTTTCAGTTGGAGTTTCTTCATCAAGAGTATTTACTTCTGTATTTGTCGAATTCGAAGTTCCTTCTGTTTGGTTTTCAGTTACTGCGCTTGTTGTGTTTCCTGAGCCTAACAAGCTTGTTGCTTCAGCTACTTTAATTTTTCTTCCACCATTATACGCTACTACAAATGCATCTGTAATTCCTAAACCTCTAATTCTCTCTTTTGCAACATTTGCTTCTGCTAATGTCTTGTAAACCCCTGAAGTATATCTTATTAAACCACCTGCTGTTCTTTCACTATTTAAAGGCGATACATTATTAAGCTGACCAGCCGTTACTGGTTTTGAATAAACTCCTACTTGTATTGCATAAAATACCCCATCAATATTTCTAACATCTGTAGATACACCATCTTTTACTTCTTCTGTTACAATTGGCTCTGTAGTTACTACATTATTTGTTTCATTAGTTGCTGTAATATTATTTGAACTATTATTAATCGCAAAATCCTCTTCTCCAGTATTATTGGTTTCTGCTAACATAGCTCTTGCTTCATTCATACTAATTCTCTTACCATTATAAAAACCAACCACAAAAGCATCGGAGTATCCTATATCTCGTATTGCTTTTTTAGCTTCATTTGCCATGTTAAATGTTTTAAATAAACCTGCTGTGTAACGCGTTATTCCGTTACCTGCATCTTCGGCCATAATTGGTGCAAAACCTTTAAAGTGTGCTTGTGGTATTGGGTTTCTAAATGCTCCAATCTGAACCTTAAACACTAATCCTTCTGGCATTTTTGGAGAAACTGGGATCCTTTTAGTATCGCTATAAGCTGCTTGATTGTTATTCATTGTAAAAATTGAAGTATTTAAAACCTCTGGTATTTCATCAATGTTACTTGGAGCTATACTCGTTGTAACGTTCTCTATTGTAGTTGAATTATCAGGTTCTTCATAACTTACAACTGGATCTACTACTGTCTCTGCTGTCTCTTCAGTACTGGTTTCTGATTGTTCAATATTAGCTATAGGATCTTCATTATTAACCAATGGATCTTCTTCATCAATTTCAGGCTTCATTGTTTCTGCCTGAGATTCATATAATGAAGCAAACTCTTGTTGCTCTAGTAAATTATTTTCTAACACTGCAATTTCATTCTCTATTCCATTTTTATCTTCTTCTGTTGCTGCTGATAATTCAACTTTTTTAACTGCTATTTCAGTTTCAGTATCTTTTGCCCATTCATAATGAACTTCAGCTTTTTTAACAAAAGATTTATATGAATCCTCTTCATCTATCTCTGCTAGTTTTGTAGCATGCTTACTTGCATAATCATTCTCATTTGTTGCTGATTCATTATTTACAACTGGTTCTTCAGTAATTGCTAATGGCTCTTCAGCTGTTATTTCTTGATTACTATTACTAACAACAGGATCTTCAACATTATTTTCTGGCAACTCATTATTTGATAAT
>JAESTF010000010.1 GCA_016763795.1 Flavobacteriales bacterium | reverse complement strand
CTCTATTTTCCTCGTCAATTTTAACTAAAGCTCTAGCAATTCCATGTCTTATTGCTTCAGCTTGACCTGTAATTCCACCGCCAGCTACATTTACTTTAACATCGTAAGTTTTAGCTGTGTCTGTAGCTTCAAATGCTTGTTGAACTTTCCCTTGTAATACTGTAGTTGGAAAAAATTCTTTATAATCTTTTTTATTGATAGTAACATTTCCTTTTCCTTTTGAAAGGTAAACTCTTGCTACTGCTTTTTTTCTTCTGCCTAATGCGTTAATTACTTCCATGTTTTTTATTTAAGGTCGCTTACTTTTATTTCTTTAGGTTGTTGAGCTTCTTGTTGGTGTTCAGCTCCTTCATATACATAAAGGTTTCTGTACATCGCTCTTCCTAACTTGCCATTTGGCAACATCCCTTTAACAGCTTTTTCAACCATTTTAATTGGGTTTTTAGCCATAACTTCAGCAGCTGTAGCAACTTTCTGTCCGCCTGGATAACCAGAAAAAGTAATGTACTTTTTCTCATCCCATTTTTTACCAGATAATTTAATTTTACTAGCATTAATAATAACAACGTTATCACCACAGTCAACATGTGGAGTAAAGTTTGTTTTATGCTTCCCTCTAATTAGAAATGCAACTTTAGATGCTAATCTTCCTAATGTTTCGTTTTGTGCATCAACAAGTACCCAGTCTTTATTAACTGTAGCTGCATTTGCTGAAACCGTTTTATAGCTTAATGTATCCACTATATTTTATTTTAAAATTTACAATATACCCTAAAATGGGGCTGCGAATTTACGACTTTTTTTTAATCCACCAAGTATTATCAACATAATATTGTGAATTATCGTATAAAATAAAACCCCGAACATTGGTCGAGGTTTCAGTTTTATATATTTAAAGTGTTTTATTTTAATTGATCTGGATTAGAATCTGCTTCTTTGTTATATTTTTTTTGCAAACCTAACCACCAAAACAGTAGTAGAAATCCCGTAGTAATAAATATCCAATTAGGAATATTGCCTAAAGGAACTAATGTGTTTTCAAACACAGTATCCATAAAATGTCCTAACCAATATAAAAATGCTGTCATAATTCTAAATTTATACAACAAAAGTAAAATTTATCTTTAATAATCAAAAAAATAATTGATTAATATTGTAAAATGCTGATCGGAGTATTTAAATCAAATCAAAAAGTAGTTAGTGTACTTGTCATTATTTTATCTATTTTTTTATGGATCCCTTCTTTTTGGCTTGATACTAATGAGGTTCTTAAAATAAATAATTTACCTTTTTATTTGAATCAAGGAGTTATAAGTTTTACCATTTCATCCCTATTAATAGGGATACAAGGGGTTTATCTTAACTATATTGTTAATGAGTTTAAATTGTTAGTAAACAGAACATCACTTCCTGGGCTGTTTTTTGTTGTTTTTAATGCGGGTATTTCTTTAATTTTAGTTTTTACACCTATAATAATTGTTAACACGCTGATTATAGTTGTTGTACACTCATTTTTTTTAGTATACAATAAGGATAATGCGTTTGGTTTATCTTTTAATGTTGGGTTTGTATTATCAATTGCATCGTTGATTTATTTTCCTTCAATAGTGCTTTTTCCATTGTTTTGGTTTGTTCTTTTGTATTTAAAGTCGCCTAATTGGCGCGATTTTATTATTTCAATTTTGGGCTTTCTGGTTCCTGTAATATTTTATATTTCGTATTATTTTATAAACAGTAACCTAGAGATGTTGATTGGGTTAAAGTATAATTATCAAATTTTTAGTACAGATTTCACAAATGATAAAAGCCAGATAGGTTTTATCTTTTTTTATGTAGTATTTGTTTTAGGTGTTATGGCCGTAGCCAATACAATAAAAACAATTTCAACACAAATAGTAAGTGTGAGGAAGAATATATTAATATTAGCTGGTTTGGCTTTTCTTTTAATAATTACATGGTGTTTAACTGCTGATGCTATAGCGGTTTATATTTTAATTACTATTCCTATTGCAGTCTTTTTTGCAATTTTTTTTAATAATATTAAAAGAAAGTGGTTAGCAGAATTACTTTTCACCTGCTTATTAGGAAGTATAATTATTGGCTATTTTTCGTAAAAGTGCATTTCTTTAACATATTTAAAGACGGGTTCAGAAAGTAAATATTGAACATTTTTCTTTTCCTTAATTGCTTTTCTTATAAAACTTGCAGAAACTTTCATTACTGGAGCATCTTTATGTAATGTTATTTTTGGGTGATTTTTTATTGGAGAATCATTACTGTTTTTAGATTTTTCGTTATTTGTTACTACTCTTGGATAAACATGGATAGAATAATTTTCTAAGATTTGTTCGTGATTTTTCCATTTATGAAACGTACGTAGATTGTCTTCTCCCATAATTAATGAAAATGTATGCTCTGAGTACTTTTCTTGAATATAAACAAGTGTGTCTATGGTGTATGAAGGTTTTGGTAAATCAAATTCTATATTTGAAGCTTTTAATTTATTATTACCTTCTATTGCAATATTAGCTAGTGCTATTCTATGGTAATCGGCTAGTAACGAAGCTTTACTTTTAAAAGGATTTTGTGGAGAAACAACTAACCAAACTTGGTCTAATTCGGTATAATCAACCATATAATTAGCAATAATTAAATGGCCAACATGAATGGGGTTATACGTTCCGAAATAAAGTCCAATATTCATTTTTCTTTATTTTAAGAAGGAAGTAACCAAGGTTAAAACCTCTTTTTGTGCAGTTTCTAAATTGTCATTTACAATAATTTGGTCAAACCATTTTGAAGATTCCAGTTCTTCCTCTGCTTTAGCGAGTCTTTTCTGTATTTTTTCTTCATCTTCAGTTCCTCTAGCTCTTAATCGCTCTTCTAGTGCTTCGATAGATGGAGGTTGAATAAAGATTGCCAATGCTTTTTCTCCAAAATATTTGGTTAAACTTAACCCACCTTTAACATCAACATCAAAAATCACATTTTTACCACTGTTCCAAATTCTGTTAATTTCAGTAGCTAATGTTCCGTAATAATTATCTTTATAAACTTCTTCCCACTCTACAAACTCTTCATTTTTTATTCTATTCTTAAACCCTTCGGTACTAATAAAATGGTAATCAACCCCATTAACTTCTCCTCGTCTTGGCTCTCTATTGCAAACAGAAATAGAAAATTCTAGATCTAAATTTTGCTGTAATAAAAATTTGGTAATTGATGTCTTTCCAGCTCCTGATGGTGCGCATAAAATAATACACTTCCCTTCCATTTCTTATAATATATTTAAAATTTGTTCTTTAATTTTTTCTAACTCATCTTTCATTTGAACAACAATTTTTTGCAATTCAGCATGGTTTGCTTTTGAGCCTAAGGTGTTAATCTCTCTCCCCATTTCTTGGCAAATAAATCCTAATTTTTTTCCTTCAGAAATAGTAGAATTCATGGTTTCTTTAAAATAAGTACAATGCTGTGTTAGTCTAATTTTTTCTTCTGTCACATCATATTTTTCGATGTAATAAATTAATTCTTGTTCAAAACGATCTTTATCAATTTTGTTTTCATCAACAACCTCTTTTAAATGATTGATGATTCTTGCTTTTACAGTTTCTATTCGTTCCTGTTCATATTGTTCTACTGAAATTAATAATTCAGAAATGTTACTTACTCTTAATGCTAATTCTTTTTCTAATGAACTGCCTTCAACAGTTCTAAAATTATTTATTTCTGACAGTGCTTTTTCAACAATTTTAAAAACACCAACCCATTCATTTTCATCTAATTCGCTTCGTTCTGATTTTAATAAATCGGGCATTTTGGCAACAATAGCAACAATATCAGAGTTATGATTTGGGTCAACTTCAGTAGCTATGCTGTTAAACTCGTTGTAGTATTTTGTAAAGAGACCTTTATTAAGTGTTAAACTACTAGTTTCTCCTAGTAGCTCAGAGTAAAGATTGAATTCAATTTTACCTCGCTGCAAACTTTTGCTTATCAATGATCGCAAAGGAAGTTCTTTCTCTTTGTAGAAAGAAGGCATTCGAACAAATACATCTGCTTGTTTACTGTTTAAAGATTTAATTTCTACAGTAATTTTTTTTTTGTTTATTTCTCCGGTTGCTTTTCCGAAGCCTGTCATTGATTTAATCATTTTTGCTATTTAAAGGATGCAAATGTAGTAAACCTATTGGGTTTTTAATGCTTTTCGTTTACTCACCAAATAAACCCCGCTAAAAATTAATAGTGCAGCAATAATTTTTATCCAGTCTAAGCTATCTTTTCCTGACCAAATGGCAAATGTAGCAGCTAATAGGGGTTGTAAGTATATGTAAGTTGAAACCGTTGCAGGATTTAAGTTTTTTAATCCATAAATATTTAAGAGGTAAGCTAAAAAGGTTGTTCCAATAATTACAAAAGCAAATTCCCACCATATAGTAGAACTAAAAGTACTCCATTCAATCTGTGTAAATTGCTCTACCCCAAAAGGGAAAACAAAAATTGCCCCAAAAGTAAATACCCAAGTTATTACTGTGAGCGGTTTGTATTTTTTCATTAAAGGAACAGCAATAACTAAGTAAATGCCGTAAGATAATGCATTTAAAAAGATAAAAATATCTCCTGTTATTGTTTCTGAACCAAACGAAAAATCGGTTTTAAAGAGTAGTAATAATAAAGCACCAATAATTCCTAAACTAATTCCAGAAACTTTTAAAACAGTTATCTTATTTTTTAAGATGATGGCAGATGCAATTAGAACAAAAATAGGATTAGAAGTCATTATTATTCCTGCATTAATTGGAGAGGTGAGATTTAAACCATAAAAAAACATGAGTTGATTTGCTGCAACACCAAAAAAACCACAAATAGCAAGAAGAAGTAAATCCTTTTTAGCTACCTTCTCATAGGTAAAGGCATAGATTAACCAAAATAAACTAAGAGCTCCAATGACTCTGCAAAAAATAAAACCAAATGGAGAAATATATTCGGGCATTACATCTTTGGCTATGGTATAATTTAGGCCATAAATAATGTTGGCTCCCAAAAGAGCAAGGTGTGGTTTTATGTTAGAGTTCGTTTGCAACTGCTTCAACTATTTTTTTAGAATTTCCAATAAAAATTTTATCATTTATAATAATAACTGGTCGTTTTAGAAAGGTGTATTCTTCAAGTATTAAATTCTTGATGTCATTTTCGCTTAAGCTTTTTTCTTTCAATTTCATTGATTTGTATTTCATGGCTCGCTTGCTAAATAAACTTTCGTAAGACCCACTCATTTTATGCATTTGTTCAATTTGTTCGGCTGTAATTTTATTAGCTTTGATGTCTTGAAACTCAAAAGAACTATCAAGGTTTAATTCTTTGATAATCCGGTTACAAGTTGAGCAAGTTGAGAGATAATATATTTTTCGCATAGGTTTAAATTTAAGAATGTCCAAAAGTAATAAAGTCAGTCAATTATTTAGCGTAAAAAAAATAGCTATTCCTGTAACGATAGGATTATGTGTTGCTATTTATATGCTGTATTCAAATACTGATTGGACGGAGTTTAGTAAAGTAAACTGGGGGCTAAGGTCTATTTCTTGGATGTTAGTAGGTTTGTTGATGATGTGTTTAAGAGATGTAGCTTACATGTATCGAATTAGAGTGTTAACAGATAATAAAATTAGTTGGCGAAACAGTTTTGATGTAATTATGTTGTGGGAATTTTCTTCGGCAGTTACACCTGGGATTGTTGGAGGGACAGGTGTCGCACTTTATATTTTAAATAAAGAAGGATTAAATACAGGAAAAAGTACGGCTACGGTAATGCTAACGGCTTTGTTCGATCAGCTTTTTTATATTGTAACTGTTCCTATTGTTATTTTAATGGTAGGTACTCAAAATTTGTTTCCTGTAGCATTACAAAAAGAATTTTTTGGAATTGTTTTTTCTGTAAAAGGAATTTTTGTAATAGGATTTGTAATTACACTACTTTTTGGAGGGCTCTTTTTTTATGGAATTTTTATCAATCCAAAAGGATTAAAAAAATTATTGATAATGATTTTTAAGTTTAGATTTTTAAAAAAATGGCAACACAAAATAGAGCGAGTTGGCGATGAAATAATTCAAACTTCTAGAAAGTTTAGAAATAAGCCATTTTCTTTTTGGGCTAAAGCATCTTTAGCAACATTATTTTCTTGGACAGCAAGATTTTTCTTAATTAATTTTTTGATTTTGGCTTTTACTCCTGTTGGCGATCACGTACTAATTTATGCAAGGCAGTTAGTCATGTGGATTGTTATGATAATTAGCCCAACACCTGGCGGAACAGGAATTGCTGAATTTGCTTTTCAAGGGTTTTTATCAGAGTTTACACCAGTAGGTTTAGCGGGATTGCTAGCCGTATTGTGGAGGTTAGCAAGTTATTATCCTTACTTGATTATTGGTTTATTGATATTGCCAAAGTGGTTGAAAAAAGTTTATAGTTAATACCATCTCTTTTGTTACTTTTGATAACCCTTAAATGAATAAGTTAGATCAAATAAAGAAACCGATAGAACAAGAAATCAAGGAGTTTGAATCCCGGTTTCGTGATTCGATGAAGAGTAGAGTCTCTTTGTTGGATAAGATAATGCATTATATTATTAAACGAAAAGGGAAACAAATGCGGCCAATGTTTGTTTTTTAACCGCTAAGGCTTTTGGAGAAACTACAGATTCTACTTATCGTGCTGCGGCAATGATAGAGCTTTTACATACAGCAACATTGGTACATGATGATGTGGTAGATGATTCCAATAAACGCAGAGGTTTCTTTTCGATTAACGCTATTTGGAAAAATAAAATTGCTGTTTTGGTTGGAGATTATTTATTGTCGAAAGGCTTATTATTAGCCGTAGAAAATGAAGAATTTGAGCTGTTAAGAATAATGTCTCGCTCAGTAAAAGAGATGAGCGAAGGAGAGTTGTTACAAATAGAAAAAGCAAGAAAATTAGATATTACGGAGGATGTTTATTATGATATTATCAGGCAAAAAACGGCCACTTTAATTGCTTCTTGTTGTGCTTCTGGAGTGAACTCTGTTGGAGCAGACAAAGAGACTATTGAAAAAATGAGACTATTTGGAGAATATACAGGCATTGCTTTTCAGATAAAAGATGATTTATTTGATTATGGTAGTGATGGAGAAACTATTGGAAAGCCAACAGGAATTGACATCAAAGAAAAGAAAATGACTTTACCGTTGATTTATGCCTTAAACAATGCTTCGTGGTCTGAAAAAAGAAAAATGATTCGGATTGTTAAAAAACATAATGAAAACAAAAAGAAAGTTAAAGAGTTAATACAGTTTGTAATTGATACAGGCGGAATAGAGTACGCTCAGAAAGCAATGCATAATTATAAAGATAAAGCTTTGGCTATCTTAAAAGAGTTTGAACAAAACGAGGCTAATAAAGCTTTGGCGGAATTGGTTATTTATACAACAGAACGAACGAAATAATAATTTTATTTTTGTCATCCTAGGTTCGTTAAAAAACAGACAAAAAATTTATCTTAAAATGAAAAATATACTATATACATTTATTCTTATTTCCTTAATAGCTTGTGAAAGTCCAATTATTGAAAAAATAGAAAGTAAACATCCCAACGGAAAGCAGAATAAAGTTAGTTTTTATCAAGAAGTTGATGGAAAAGAAATATTAGTAGAAGAAAAATATTTCCATGATAATGGGGCATTAAAAATGGGAGGAAAATTCTTAAATGGAAAAAGAGAAGGGGAGTGGAAGGCCTATTTTAATAATGAACAACTACAAAGTTTAGGGACATTTGAAAATGGATTACGAATAGGAGAGGCAAAAATTTATTATCCAAACGGCCAATTACGTTATGAAGGACAATATGAAAAGGATAAAGAAATTGGACATTGGAAGTTTTATAATGAAGAAGGAAAACTTATAAAAGAAGAAGATTTTTAAAAATAGCTTATAATTGTTGGCGTATGGGTTTTAGAAAAACAAATTACACTAAACACTAAACACTAAACACTAAACACTAAACACTAAACTTGATACCTAAGCAAACCATAGATGAAATTTTTGATGCAGCCATTATTGAGGATGTAGTAGGAGATTTTGTGCCGTTAAAAAAGCGTGGAGCAAATTATTTAGGTAACTGTCCTTTTCATAACGAAAAAACACCTTCGTTTACTGTTTCTCCCGCTAAGGGGATTTATAAATGTTTTGGTTGCGGCAAGGCTGGTAATTCAGTCAATTTTATAATGGAACACGAGCATTATTCGTATCCTGAAGCATTACGGTTTTTAGCGAATAAGTTTAATATAGAAATTGAAGAGGAAGAATTAAGCCCTGAGCAAAAAGATGCTGCTGATGAGCGAGAGAGCCTATATATTGTTTCTAATTATGCGGCTAAATACTTTCATAAGCAGTTACTAGATTCGGATGAAGGCAAAGCAATAGGTTTAAGTTATTTTTTAGAAAGAGGGTTTAGAGAAGATATTATTGAAACATTTCAATTGGGTTATAACCCTGATGGTTGGACAGCATTTACAGATGAAGCAGAAAAGGCTGGGCATAATTTAAAATACTTAGATAAATCAGGATTAACCATTGTAAAAGGAGATAAGAAGTTTGACCGCTTTAAAGGGCGAGTCATGTTTCCGATACATAATTTATCAGGTAGGGTCTTAGGTTTTGGAGGGCGTATTTTACAAGCAAATGATAAAGCAGCAAAATATTTAAACTCACCAGAATCGGAAATTTACCATAAGAGTAAAGTTCTTTATGGAATTTATACGGCTAAAAAAGCCATTTCAAAAGAAAATATTTGCTATCTAGTAGAGGGTTATACTGATGTAATTTCCCTTTATCAATCTGGTGTTGAGAATGTTGTGTCGTCTTCTGGGACATCATTAACCGAAGGGCAAATTCGTTTAGTTAAACGATTTACACCTAACATTACTATTCTATATGATGGTGATGCCGCAGGAATAAAAGCTTCTTTTAGGGGTATTGACATGATTCTGCAAGAAGGAATGAATGTCCGGGTAGTGCTTTTTCCTGATGGAGAAGATCCAGACTCTTATGCAAAAGCTCATACAACTGAAGAGTTAAAAGATTATATCACAACAAATGCACAAGATTTTATACGTTTTAAAACATCAGTTTTAATTAAAGATGTGGGTAATGACCCTATCAAAAAGGCAGAGCTGATAAAAGATATTGTTGCAAGTATTGCT
>JAESTF010000049.1 GCA_016763795.1 Flavobacteriales bacterium | reverse complement strand
TTTATATAGTAAATTTTATACAATTTTTTGTTAGTCAATTTTTATTTTTTATCATTTAAAAATACTCATATTCTTATCATAGATGGGACTTTCTATTTCTAAAAAATCTAAAATACTATGAAAAACATTGTGTTGTGATAGTATTTCGTTATCCTTAAGTTTTTTTGAATCATTAGATACCCACACAATAAATGGTATGTTCAATTGCTCTTTAGGTGCTATACTTGCAGGTATTCCGTGCATATATAAATTATTTTCCCCTAAAGATTCACCATGATCAGAAATAAAAATCATAGAGGAATTATACCCATCTAATTGTTTTAATTCTTCAATTAAGGATGCTAAAATGTAATCGGTATAAACAATAGTGTTATCATATGCATTTATCAATTCTTCTTGAGTGCAATTTGCTAACTCAACACTTTTGCATACTGGAGTAAATTTTTCGAATTTTTTTGGGTATTTTTTATAATAGGTTGGTCCGTGACTAGTACTTGTGTGTAAAACAACTAATACTTTATTTTTTTTACTCGCTAAAATCTGCTTTCTTAAACCACTAAGTAATACTTCATCATACCCACTTCCTTCTCCTTTGTATAGTTTTTCTAAATCACCTTTTTTTTGATAATTTTTAATTTTAACTGTAGGTTCTCCCCAATTTGTTGTTCGCCAAATAACTTCAACATCATTTCTAAATAAATAATTCGGTAAAATTTCAAATAATTTACTTGTATTCTTATATTCCAAAATACACTTAACTCCAGCTGTAGTGTATGTTGCACACGCCTCTGCATTATAATGATAAACATTTTTAACTTTTGAAAGTAGTGGGTTTGTATTTTTTTCATAACCATATAAAGAAAAGTTACTACTTCTTGCAGACTCTCCAATTACAAGAACAGCGATAGATTTTTCATTATTTTTAATAGATGCATTTGGTAATAAAATTTGTTTTTTGTTTTGTTGATTCTTGTGAAGGAAATATCTATTAGTATTAACGACATACGACCACGGCATTACCAAACTACCTAAAGTTTTGGAGTTTTTATCAATCCATAACGAATTTGAAGAGTTGGCATAAACGAGTGTCAATAGAAAAACTAAAGTTAAGGACACGTGTATTAAAAAATTTTTCAGTTTCACATTTATATAATTAACCTTAAAAATTAAAAGACTTGGCAAAACACCTAATAAGATTAAATAAACAAATAAACTTAGAGATAAAAAGCTACTCGACTCTTCATATTAGTGTTTAGAATATTACCAATCATTGTTTTGTCTATGAGCACACCATAAGTATTTATAAAATAAACAGCAATAGCGTTAATGTTAAAAAAAAGCACTAATATCCATTTACCAAATGAACGAAGTAAATACAACCCAATATAAAAAACTAGAGCGTTTAAAAGAATTGACGCAACTATTAAACTTACAAGAAGAAAAATGCCATTTGCACTTGCAATTTCAATATTATTACAAACAAATTTATAAAAAGGAAACTGATATAAAATCAAATTAACAAAACTGATTATTAGCGCATAATAACTTAGTTTAATTTTTTTAACATAAGAACTTATTATTAGATATAAAGTTACAGTTAAAGCGGATAATGAGAAATAAAAAATTAGTAAATTAGTACTTACTATTTTTGTAATCATTATCCAGATACATATTACTAATAGTAATATAAAGACAGGATAATATTTTTTATTTTTAATCCAATTTAACCATTTAATTTTATTATTTATTTTAATACCTATAACTGCTACTATATAACCAATAATACTGCCAATAATAACATCAAGCGGATAGTGAGCTCCAACTCCAACTCTTGAAAATGCAACAACCAAACCTATAATAAGCATGAAAAAAAACCAAAATATTTTATTGATTTTTTTCTTTGGCATAAAAGCAAATAAAAGTGTAGTTATTACAACAAAAGTGGCTATAGAATGCCCTGACGGTAATGATGTGCTTCCTGAAAGAGTTCTACCTATAATAATAAAACTATCATTATCAAATACTGCAGCAGGTCTTGGTACAGAGAATATTTTTTTAAGCGTAGCTGATACTATTAATGATAGTATTGCAGATGTTAATAATGCTTCCCAAAGTTTAGGAGCATAAACAATAAAAATACTTAATAGCGAGAAAGATATCAGGACGTCACCTAATTGAGTAAGGTTAAACTGTAAATTTCGATATTCAGATAGTTTATTGTTAAGATAGAAAAATAAATCTTTTTGTATGTATATATATTCTTCAATGTAGTTATCACCCTCTCTAAAAAAAAGAAAATAAAAGAAAAATAATAACAATAAAAATAAAGAAGGAGTCAAGTACCATAATTTTACATTCATAAAATTAACAGTCATTTTACTATCTAATTTTGACTTACTAAACATGCATATTTTTTTAGCTAAAATTTTGAATTCGGGGAGTTTTCTCGCATTGCCTGCAATTACCTTGTTGGGGAGACGTTTTGATGTTTTTTATATGTTCTTAAACGAAAGTACAATTTTTTAAACAGAAACTCAAGTGTTTACATTGTTCAGAGAAAAAACCAACCTACTTGTTAGTGTAGATTGGCTTTAGTTATTTCTTTTCAGAAAGAGTGTCTTATAAACTAGCTAAAGCTTTTTCGTAATTTGGTTCTTCAACCGTTTCAGTAACCTGCTCTGTGTAAATCACTTTTCCTTCTGTATTAATAATAACAATACATCTTGAGTTTAAACCGGCTAAAGGTCCGTCTATAATATTTAAACCGTAATCGTTACCAAACTGTCCAGTATTAAAATCGGATAGCATAACTACATTTTCAATTCCTTCAGCACCGCAAAATCTATTTTGTGCAAATGGTAAATCTCTAGAAATACACAATACACTTGTATTGTTTAGGTCAGCTGCCGATTTGTTAAAGTTACGAACGGATGCTGCGCAAGTTCCTGTATCAACACTTGGAAAAATGTTTAATATTAAATGTTGCCCTTCAAAATCGCTTAGCGTTTTAGTAGATAAATCAGTTGCTACTAGTTTAAAGTCTTTAGCTTGGCTTCCAACTGCTGGTAATTCTCCGCTTGTATTTATAGCGTTACCTTTTAATGTAATTTTTGACATGTTATATGTTTTATGTAAATAAGTAATTCATTCTATTTGGATTTTGATTGATTTCAGAAAGATTTCCGCTATCATCAATATAATGTTTTTTGTATCCGTAATTTTTTAAAAAGGTAATGATTTTTTCTTTGTTATCAATATCAGAAACTTCATTGTTTTCTAGAATTTCAATAAGCAGTTTTGGGTGGTGTTTTTCTAAGGTTTTTCTCATTCCAGTTAGTGCTTGATATTCGTTACCTTCAATATCTATTTTAATAAAATTAACTGTAGTTATAGGGTTGGTTTCAAAATATGAATCAAGTGTAGTTATTTCAATTTTTTCTCTATGCGAATATTTAGTTAAATGAGCTGAAACCATTCCTAAATTTAGTTCTTTATCATCATAATAAATATTAAGAAAACCATTTGAATCACCTACGGCTAGATTTTCAGTTGTTATGTTCGAAAAATTATTTAAAGCAATATTTTTATTGAGCGTCTTAAAATTTTTACTGAAGGGTTCAAAGCAAATAACAGTTCCATTTTCACCAATTAGGTGGGCGGCATTAAGTGTATATAATCCAATGTTGGCTCCTAAATCAATAAACACATCATTGTTGTTAAGAGTTTTTTCAAGTAAGGTTAGTTCGCTTTGTTCATATTCTCCTAGAAAATAAATATTTTTTTGAATCCAATCGTTAACAGAAAGTTGGAGTGTGATGTTATTTTTAATTGTAACTTGTTGAGTAACATTTTTAAATAGATTGAGTGGAACAAAAATACGTTTGTGAAACCCAAAAAAACGAACTTTAAAAAAGGATGTTTTAAAAAGAAACCTGAAAAGTTTTGCAATAATTTTCCGCATTATTTTTTTAAAACTGATGTAGATTATTTAGAAGTTCTAAACCATTTTTTATCAGCATAAAAAGTGCCAAAAGGAATAAAAGAAGCAATAAAAGCACCAATGGTTTGTAATATTGACCATTTAAACATTAAGTGAACAATTAAGAGGTTTATGGTATAAAGTACAAATAAAAGACCATGCGCCATCCCAACTATTTTTACAGCATCCTGCTGGTCATAATAATATTTAAGAGGCATAGCAATTCCTAATAAAACTAAAAATGAAACACCTTCTAAAAAGGCAATTATTCGTAAAGAGTTTAAAGAATATTTCATGAGTTTAATGTGATTTTTATGTGATAAAGTGGTGGTGATTTAAAGGATTTAATTACTTACCTAATAGGTCTTAATAATTATCTTCGGCATAACCTGTTTCATGCTGATAAAACTAATTATTTTTTTCTTACAATCATTAATCCATCTCTTATCGAAAAGAGTACATTTTGAACCCTTTCGTCATTATTTACTTTTTCAGAATAAGCAATTAATGCATTTGTGTCTGGGTCTAAACCTTCTTTTGGTTCAGCAACTTTTCCGCTCCATAAAACATTGTCGGCAATAATATATCCGCCAGATTTAACTTTGTCAAAAATAATATCGTAGTAATTGGAATAATTAGTTTTATCAGCATCAATAAAAACAAGATCAAAAGTTGCTGTTAATGTCGGAATAATTTCTATTGCATTTCCAATGTAATTAATAATGGTGTCTTTTAAATTAGATTTTTCAATGTACTTATTTACCATTGATTCTAGTTCCTCATTAATATCTATGGTGTGGATTTTTCCGCCTTTTTGTAATCCTTCAGCTAAACAAATAGCAGAGTAGCCAGTATAAGTGCCAATTTCTAAAATAGTTGCTGGTTGTATCATGTGTGAAAGCATGCTGAGTACTCGTCCTTGTAAATGTCCTGATAACATTCTAGGAATTAGCACTCTTTCCCATGTTTCATGGTTAAGTTCTGCTAAAATAGCAGGCTCTTTCTCCGTGTTTTTAAGGATGAAACTCTCTATCTCTTCTGGCAAAAAATCCATAGCTAATCGGTTGGTTTAAATGTTAAACTGCTTAATTGTTTGGTGTCAAAAATTTCGTTGGCTATATCTTGTAATTCCTCAGGTGTAATAGCTTTAATTTTATTAAAAGTTTCTTTTAAGCTGTCAATCTTATTGTATAGTAACATGCTTTTTCCCATTCCTAACATTACATTACAATTGTTTTCTTCAGATAAGGTTATCTGACCAATAATTTGCTGTTTTGCTTTTTGGAGTTGAGAGCTTGACATCTTTTTGTCTCGTAAAATTTTTAATTCACGATGAACTAATTTTATACTTTTTTCAATATGTTTTTGATCTGTTCCTAAGTAAATGTAAAACAAACCAATATCTGAAAAAACAGTGTATGAAGACTCAATGTTATAGGTTAAACCATGTTTTTCTCGTATTCCCATGTTTAAACGGCTGTTCATTGCAGGTCCACCTAAAATATTATTTAATAAAATAAAACCTGTTTTGTTTTTATGATAAGTTCCGTAAGCTAAATTTCCAATTATTGTATGAGTTTGATAGGTGTCCTTCTTTATTTCCTTTTGAATAGGTTTATAGTTATTAAAAGGCAATCTTTTTTTACTATTAACTTTCTTAGGAATTTCGTTAAGATATTTTGTACACAGCTTTTCTATTTTTTTAAAAGAAATATCACCAACAACACTAAATACAATTTGGTTTGTTTGATAGTTCTCTTTAATAAAGTTGAGTATTTTTTTTCTATTAATACTTTTTACGCTGTCAGCAGTGCCAAGTATATTCATGCCTAAAGGATGATCTTTAAAAACAAGGTCTTCAAAATCATCATAAATTTGCTCATATGGGCTATCTAAATAGGAGTTTATTTCATCTATAATAACATCTTTTTCTTTTGTTAATTCTTCTATGGGATAGGTAGAGTTAAATAGAATGTCAGATAATAATTCTAGAGCTCTTTCAAAATGTTCTTTTGTAAACGAAGCGTAAATACTCGTTTTTTCTTTGGTTGTAAAAGCATTTATTTCTCCACCAACATTATCAATTCTATTTAAAATATGGTAAGCTTTTCGCTTTTTTGTTCCCTTAAAAATAGCATGTTCAATAAAATGAGTAATCCCATTTTCTTTAATGTTTTCATCTCTAGACCCAGTTTTTATGATAAAGCCACAATGAGCCACCTCACTTTTTATAGGTTTGTGAATTATTCTAATGCCATTTTTAAGTTCTAAAAAGTTGTACTCCATCCCTTGCCTTTAAACAAAATTTTGACAAATATAGGTTACTAAAATGAAAGGTGGTGTTAATAACTAAGTTAATAACTGCGTTTACTGTTGATAACTTTGGTGGCTTATTTGCTATATTTTAGCTTCGATTTAATCTAAAAATCTGGTTTTAAAATGGTTATAAAAAAATATACAATAGCTGTATTGTTAATAATGTTATTTGTTGGGTCTGCCTATTCTCAAGATAAACTTTCTGGAAAAGAAGAGAAACAGATACTCGAAAAAGCTGAATTCTATTATGATGATGCTGATAGTAAGAACGTGCCGAAAGCATTAAAACTGTTTGAAAAATTGTTAAAAAACAAACCTGAAGACCCGTATTATAAACTAATGACGGGTATTTGTTATACGTATTTTAAAAATCGAAAAACAGAAGCTTTAAAATCGTTATTGAAGGTAAAGCTTTCAAATCCGGAATTTAATGAAGTTAATTTTTATTTAGGTAGAGCGTATGCTGTAAATAATAAGTTCGATAAAGCAATAGCTACATATCAAGAGTATATTTCTGGGGTAGAGACATCTGACGAACAAAAAGCTTTGGCTCGACAGAATATAATTTATTGCGAAAATGCTAAAATTTATTTGAAAGATAGTTTAACGGTTGAAATAAAAAATATAGGTTCTCCTATTAATACTGAATACTCAGAGTATGTTCCAGTAATAACACCAGATGAATCTATGATGATTTTTACCTATAGAGGTGAAAGAAGTAAGGGAGGTTTGTTAGGTCCTACAGGGAAACCAGATAGTGATGGTTCTTATTATGAGGATATAATGGTTTCTTATAAATTAGGAGATGATTGGTTGGAACCAGAAAGTATAGCTGATAATATTAATACTGCGGGGCATGATGCAAGTATTGCTTTGTCTGTAGATGGGCAAATGTTATTTGTTTATAAGCAGACAAAATCTGATAGAGGGGATATTTATGCAAGTAATTTAATAGGGGAAGAATGGAGCAAGCCAGAAAGGTTAAAGGGGAGTATTAATACAAATGAATGGGAAGGAAGTGCTACGTTAACAAGTGATGGGAAAATAATTTATTTTTCTAGCGAAAGAGAAGGTGGTTTTGGTGGAAGAGATTTATATTCTGCCATTTTGCAAGCAGATAATACTTGGGGAGAGATTGAAAATTTAGGGCCTGTTATTAATACCCGTTTTGATGATGATGCTCCATTTATACATCCCGATAGAAAAACAATGTATTTTAGTTCTAAAGGACATAATAGTATGGGGGGCTATGATATTTTTTATACCTATTTAGATGATGAGGGTTGGGATGAGCCTGAAAATGTAAAATACCCAATTAATACGATAGATGATGATCGATATTATGTGCTTTCTGCAGATGCTAAAACAGGGTACTATTCAACTTCAGGAAGAAGTGAGTTAGGAACTCATGATATTTATACGGTAAGTCCAGGGCATTTTGGTAGACGACCAATTTTAGCATTAATAGTTGGGGTTACTCAAGCAGATGGGAAGTTAGTAGAAGCTGATATTACTGTGACAAATGATAGAACAGGTGAGTTGGAAGGTAAGTTTAAATCGAATTCTACTAGTGGTAAATATATGCTGGCTTTAACTCCTGGTAATAAATATAAGATAGCTATTGAGGTTGAGGGATATGAAACAAAAATAGATTATATAGATATAGAATCTTTAGCAACCTATGTTGAAGTTGAACATGATTTTAATTTATACTCTAAAGAAAATATAGTTGGGATCTCTGATGATTTGGATCCTCTGCAGGGTAAAATTGACAA
>JAESTF010000048.1 GCA_016763795.1 Flavobacteriales bacterium | reverse complement strand
TTTCGTTTTTAATAAAGGTGGTAATGTAGTTCTGGGCAATGTTTAAGGTTAGTAAATTCTTGCCTGACTTTAATTCTTTCTCGCTAAAGTTCTCAGAAAAAACAGTTATTACAACTTGGTTCACTTTTTTAAGCATTTGCTTTAAATCTTCAGCTGTAATGCTTCTGCCAATAAATTCTTTGTACAAATTTTCTAAACTATCGTGCACGTAAGTTCCAAAAGTAGAGTGATCAATAGTTTCTTCTACTTCATCAGCTTCTCGTGCTCCCAATACGTATTTGTAATAAAAATCTAACGGGCAATTAATATAAGTGATTAGTGCTGAAGGAGAAATTCCATTAGTAAATCGTTGTTTTATTTTAGTAACAATTGC
Organism: Flavobacteriales bacterium; assembly: GCA_016763795.1. Lineage (GTDB taxonomy): Bacteria > Bacteroidota > Bacteroidia > Flavobacteriales_E > Vicingaceae. The sequence goes on along the minus strand of JAESTF010000048.1, from coordinate 5,646 downwards.
TTCCGTTTTTTTTACTTCAATTTCAATTGGTTGTTTATTTAAAGGAGGGTAAGTAACTAATTTTTTAGTAATGGTAATGTTGTTAAACTTACTTAATTCATGTTCTATTTGAGTAACAAATCTACTTTGTTCGCCACTGCCAAACTCGTTGGTTTCGGTATTGTATAAAATGCTAATATTTTCAGCATTTTGTATTAAGCGGTAAAGATGATAAGCGTAAACTGCATCTTTTTCTATGTGAGTTGGTAAGTTGTAAGTGTCATCCTTTTTAATGTCAAAAGGAATAAAAGAGTTAAAGGTTTTGCCTGCAGGTAACGTTCCTTCGTTGGTAGAAAGCAAAATAACATTCTTAAAGTCAATATTTCGGGTTTCTAGCATTCCTAAAACTTGTAAACCTTTTAAGGGTTCTCCATATAATTCAATAGAAAAGGAACTTAATATTTGTTTGTAAAGTGAATAAAATCCCTTGCTATTCTTTAAGTAGGGATATTTATCGGTTAGCGTAATCATTTGATTAAACAACTTAGCGTACTGAAATAAATACTCTAATTCTATAGTCGATTTTTCTTCTTTCTTCTTTGATGAAATGTAATGTAGTTTCCCTTTCTCAATAAATTTTAGCGCTTGTTGTAAAATGTTTTTTGTAAATTCTCCTTCGACTCCGCTCAGGGTGGTAAGGAAAGGAGTGTTTAATATATCATTTATCCAATCAAGTTTTTCTTTATTAATAAATACCCAATTGTGTTTAATAATTTTTTGTTTGATGGTTGTGCAATTTTCTTTTCCAAAAACAATTTCACTAAAAGGTAGCTGCAAAAGTTTTAGTAAATCTTTGTAGTGATACGTCAGTTCGCCTTTATGTCCAAATCGTTCTGCATTGACTAGGGTCACAAAATAGATTTCAAAAAAATTATTGGTAGGTGTGTTTTTTAATGGATAGCCCATGGTCACATTGATGTTGGCTATCGTATCTGGTACGGATTGTAATACCGGTATTAGTAAGTTTTCATCAGCTAAAACTACTGCAGTATCGGTGTAGTTTTTAGAGTTATCTATTTTGTTTAAAATATTGGTAATGTATTTTGCTTGTCCAATATTTTGTGGGATACCAAATATGTTAATCTGTTTTTGCTCTTCCTTAAATTTTTTGGTAATCCAATTAAATGGCTGAAAAATGTCTTTTTTTCTCAATTTCCTTAAGAAAATCCCGCTTTCTTGCATTTTATCGTTCAAATAGTATTCGTCTGCATCAAAAAGAATATCACATTTTTGTTCTTTTTTGAGTTCAGAAATCAATACTTCCTCAGCTTTATTTAGTGCGTTAAAACCAACAAATATAACTTTGTCCCATTTTATTTTTTGAGTGATAAACTGTGCTGGATTTTCTTTTAATTCTTCTGCTACAATTCGGTAAGCTAAGCCTTGATAAGCTAATTTATTTGAAATTAAATGTGTTCTAAAACTTGTGTAAAGTGATCCTAACTGCTTCCAGAATTTTAAATATTGCGATTGAAAATCAGTAACTTCTCGTTCTCCTAAATTCCACACTTCTAACGCACGAGCTTCATTAATGTGTTTAAAAAAACCTGTAGTGGGAACTAAATATCGGTCAATTTCATTAAAATCGTGCAGTAAAATTTGTCCCCATTTACTAAATTCATCAAAGGGCTCTGGTTCTTTGGTTGTTTTGATGTAAACACTGTAGAGTTCAAATAATTGCTCAACATTATCGATTACTTCAGCATCAGAAAGCTGTTCGATTAATTCTTCTGTTCCAATAATTTCGGGTAACCAAATAGGTTTTTCTATAAGTTTACTAATGTGTTGTTTTAGAAATAATCCAGCTCTTTTGTTGGGTAATACAATACATAGTTCGCTTAAATTATCGGAATAATTATCAATTAAATACTGAGCTGTTTTTTCTAGAAAGGTCTTCACTAATGGTCGTTAGTTGTTGGTGTATAGTATTTGGTTACTAAAAGATGAAAGTACTAAATACTAGAAAATAATTCGTCTATAATTGATGAATTATTAGCTAATATTATTTTACAATAAATTAAACACTAGCGACTAGGCACTAATCTTTAACTTCCAATTTAAACCCGACTCCATGGATGTTACTAATTTGAATATTTTTATCTTCCGAGAGGTATTTTCTTAGTTTAGAAATAAAAACATCCATACTTCGTCCGCTAAAATAGTCATCTGTTCCCCAAATATTTTTTAAGATTAATTCTCGTGGAGCAATATCATTAAGATGTTCGCATAGAAAAGCAAGAATTCTGGTTTCTTTTTTAGTTAATTTTTTTTCTATTGAGGCAAAAGAGAGTAGCTGATTTTTCACATCAAAAGAATAGCTACCAATAGTATAATTATTAATGGTTTCTTTTACTTTTTGAGTTAAAATTTGAGTTCTTCTTAAAATGGACTCAATTCGTAATAAAAATTCTTCAAAATCAAATGGCTTGGTAATGTAATCGTCTGCTCCCAATGTAAAACCTTTTATTTTGTCGGCTTGCATTGTTTTTGCTGTTAAAAATACAATAGGAATTTCTTTATTTATATCTCGTATGGTTTTTGCGACAGTAAATCCATCTTTTTTAGGCATCATAATATCTAAAATACACAAATCAAACTGTTCATTAGCAAATGTTTTTAATGCTGCCTCTCCATCAGAGCAAAGAGTAACTTTGTATCCTTTTGATTTTAAGTTGTCTTGTACCACAAAACCTAAATTAGCATCATCTTCAGCTAATAATATTCGGATGTCTTTTATTTCTTTTTCCATAAGTCTTTTATTTTAGAGAAAAAACTGCTTTCGATGAAAGAATAAAGAGTTCTCTATTTTCTATTCAAAGGAAGTTTAATCACAAAGGTTGAGCCTTCATCTTCTTTACTAATTAACTTTACTGTTCCTGCATAGGCTTCAACAATCGTTTTCACATAGTTTAGTCCTAAGCCAAAGCCTTTAATGTCATGTACATTTCCGGTTGGTGTTCTGTAAAATTTATCAAAAATATGTTTTTGAGAATCTTTCGGAATTCCAATTCCATTATCTTTTACGCTTATTTCTATAAAACCATTGTGGTAATTGGTTGCAACCATTATTTCAGGTTTTTCTGCTGAGTATTTTATGGCATTATCAATCAGGTTGTGTAAGGTGTTGGTAATGTGAATTTTATCTCCAAAAAATAAATATTTTTCAGCAGCTAGAGCACTACTTATTTTACCTTTTTTTTCTCTTATTATTAAGCCAAAACTTTTAATAGAACTTTCAATTAAATCGTGTAAATTAATGTTTTCATTTTCTAATTTCAGCTTACTTTTTTCTAATGTAGCTAATTGTAAAACCTTATCTACCTGGTTTTTTAAGCGATTATTTTCTTCTTTAATAATTCGTGCATAATTTCTTAAGCGCTCGGGGTCTGAGGCAATATTTGAACTGAGTAAAACCTCTGCTGAAAGCGAAATAGTAGAAATAGGAGTTTTAAATTCGTGAGTAATGTTGTTGATAAAGTCATTTTTAATTTCCGATAATTTTTTTTGTTTGAGGATAACATTAATAGTGTACGCAAAGAAAATAATAATGATTAATATAATAGAGGAAGAAAATGCCCAAATACCCATTTCACTTAAAATATAAGCTCCTTTTGAAGGGAAAAATATACCAAAGTAATGACCGTCTCTATCCCATTTTATGTTATATGATTTAGATTGTAGATGATTTTTTTCATTTTCTTCTTATGAAATATAATCTCCAAAAACAATAGAGTCAGTAAAGCAATCATAAATAACATATTCAAAATCAATGTTAATGTTTCGTTGTACAAATTCGTTTCGGAGTAAAGTCTCTAAAAGGTAAGGATTAACCGTGTCGTTTATCATTACGGTGTAATAGTTGGAGGAAATCCGTTTTACGGGGTTAATTAATGTCGATTCATCTTTATTGATGTCTAATAAATCATGTGTAACATTTGTTAATGCTACATGAACCCTATCATTAAATTGTTTTTCTTGTAGATTGTATGCGTTTTTTACCCAGAACATTTGAGTAGCTATAATTCCGATTAAGGAAAAGACAGCTAAAAAAATAATGATTCTAATGGTTTTTCTGTTCATACGATGCTAAAGATAATAATTTTGCTTTGTAATAATAAAAGACCTTTTATTTTAACACTTTTTTAAGATACAGTAAGTGTTTATTTATTTCAAGGTTTAATTATAGCGTTTACGTTAAAAAGCTCTAAAATAAGCTGCAATTAATTGTTATTTTTGTTTTTTTAAAATAAAAGATAGTTATGAAAGCATACGTTTTTCCGGGACAAGGATCTCAATTTATAGGAATGGGAAAAGACCTTTATGAAGGCTCTGAATTAGCAAAAGAAATGTTTGAAAAGGCCAATAAAATTTTGGGTTTTAGAATTACAGATATCATGTTCGATGGCGAAGCAGAAGAATTGAAACAGACCAAAGTTACGCAGCCTGCAATTTTTTTACATTCAGTAATTTTAACTAAAACATTAGGAGATGACTTCAATCCAGATATGGTTGCAGGTCATTCATTAGGAGAATTTTCTGCATTAGTAGCAAATGGAACGTTAAGTTTTGAAGATGCACTGAAGTTGGTTTCCGCAAGAGCTTTAGCGATGCAAAAAGCATGTGAAATTGTACCCTCAACAATGGCAGCAATTTTAAGTTTAGAAGATAATGTGGTAGAGAATATTTGTAAAGAAATTGAGGGAGTTGTTGTTCCTGCAAATTATAATTGTCCCGGACAATTAGTGATTTCAGGTACTGTTGATGCAATTGACATTGCTTGTGAAAAACTAATAGAGGCAGGAGCTCGAAGAGCATTAATTTTACCAGTTGGTGGGGCATTTCACTCGCCTTTAATGGAGCCAGCAAGAGAGGAGTTGGAGGCAGCGATTAGCGCTATAACTTTCAATACACCAAGTTGTCCAATATATCAAAATGTACCAGCAAATGCAGTTACTAATCCAGAAGATATTAAAGCTAATTTAATAGCTCAATTAACGGCTCCTGTAAAATGGACGAAAACTATGCAAAGTATGTTGGCAGATGGAGCTGACTCTGTTGTAGAAGTTGGTCCAGGGAAAGTATTGCAAGGCTTATTTAAAAAGATAGATAGACAATTGGAAACAACTAGTGCTTAATTCTCTAGACGAAATTTCGAATTAATAGGTATTTTTCTTATATTTATAGACTAAATTAACCTATTGGTCTATAAAAAATATGTTGAGTTGCCTAGAGTCCACCTTTATTTAATTGAGGAAGGTTTTACTTTGTTTGTTGCTAAAGATAAAATTGATCTTGGAATAGAAGATGCAAAGGAGGTTGATGAGGTTTCTTATGAAATGGTTAAAGGAAAGCCATTTGTTACTTTAATAGATGTAAGAGATGTTAGGAGTAATATGACTCATGAGGCACGAGAATATTTCGCTACGAATAAAAAAATAACAGATATAAGAAAGGCTCAGGCAATAGTAGTGAATAGCTTGCACACAAAGATATTAGCTGAATTTTACATTAAGTTTAATAAGCCTACTAATCCTGTTAAAATTTTTAGAGATTATAATGAGGCAGAGGAATGGTTGAGAGAAATTAGAAGTGAATGGTATTGATTGA
>JAESTF010000047.1 GCA_016763795.1 Flavobacteriales bacterium | reverse complement strand
TGGGCAACATGATACATTCCTTTTAAACAAGCATTTCCATAGCCCATGTTTACCTCTTCGAGCACAGTTGCTCCTGCATTAATAGCATTAATGGCTGTTTTATCTGTGGAGTTATTATTGACTACAATAATTTCTCTAACTAACTCTTTTGGAATATCGTTTACTACATTTCCAACCGAATTTTCTTCGTTAAATGCAGGGATTATTATGTCTATTATTGGTTTTTTCACTAATCGTATTCTATTATATTTTTAATACTACCATCTTCATTATAAAACTTCCAATGTCCATTTTTGATGTTATTTCTAAAATTTCCTTCTATTCGTAAAATATCATTTTTATAGACTTTACAATAACCTTCTTTTTTTCCTTTTTCGTAGCGTCCTTCTCTTCTTTTTTCTCCTTGTTTATTGTAATCAATCCACCAATCAAACTTAACGTTTTTGTAAAATTTCCCTTCAGATTTTAGGTTCCCATTCTCGTAATAAAATTTCCAATAGTCTTCTTTTAAATTGTTTTTTAACCACCCTTGTTTTTTTAGGTTTCCATTTTCATAATAATATTTATTATATGAATCTTCATTATTATCAACTATCCATTTTTCGGTATTTAAATTTCCGTTTGAGTAATTAGTTGATACAAATTGGTGCGGAATTTCTGTTTGAGAAAATCCGGCATTTAAAAAAAATGGTATAAAAAAGAAAAGAAAAATAAGTTTCATTTATGAATTTAAAGTTATTTTTTCTTTTCCAATAAGAATAGGGTTATCATTTACTCGATCAATATCAGGAGCATTTTCTAATTTTAAAACACCTCTCGGACAAACTGCCGAACAAACACCACATCCAACACAAGATGAACGTACAATGTTTTGTCCTTTTTGAGCATAAGATCGGACATCAATTCCCATTTCACAGTAGGTAGAACAGTTTCCACAAGAAATACATTGTCCACCATTAGTTGTAATTCTAAATCGTGATTTTATTTTTTGAACTAATCCTAAATAAGCAGCTAATGGACAACCAAATCTGCACCAAACTCTATTTCCCATTATGGGGTAAAACCCTGTTCCGATAACCCCTGCGAAGATAGATCCTATCCAGAAGCCATACCAACTTTGTAAACTGGTTGTTTGAACTCCTAAAACTGTAGTTGCTCCAGAAAAATATGTGTATAATGTGGCTCCTGTCATTACTGTTGCAAAAACCAATACCAAATGAATAATGTAACGCTCAAATTTCCACGCTTTTAACGATTTATCGGATAAATGCCGATAAGGATCTCCCAATGTTTCTGCTAAACCACCACAGCCACAAACCCAACTGCAATACCATCTTTTCCCTAAGAAGTAAACCATTACTGGAATTACAACTAACGTTAACAGAATTCCCCAAACGAGCATAAATAAACCAAGATTTCCGCTATCTAAAAGGCTGTTAATGTTCCAATCGAAAAAGAAAGTGTAATTAAGAGGCCATGCATTTTTAAAATCGTACCAAGGTTGGTTAAATCGCACCAACATTTCGGGAATTAAAAAAGCAAAAGCGATTTGGAAAAACCAAACAACAGTTGTTCTAATTACTTGGTATAAATTATGGCGATATTTTACGTACATTTTTACAGCAAAAACAGTCATTACCGAACAGTAAATTAATCCGTACATAAACCATTGACTGGCAGAGTTTCCACTCAACGCTAAGCTAATGGGATTGGTTGCTAATATTGGGTTTATTAAAAAATCGGGAAAGAAATACAATAAAAAATAGAAGATAATAAAAAAAGCAGCAACAAGCATTCCTCCCCAACCTCTGTTAGTTGCTGAATGCTGAAATAATTTATTGTTTTTAATTCCTGCTGGTCCGAGTAATATAAAATCAGGAATAATGTAAAGTAGTCCACCAATAATTGCCAATCCGAAAGTTAAAAAGAAAGCTAACCATTGGTTGTTTTTGGCTGAGCTGTTTATAGTAGACTGTAATAAGGGGAAAGTAAAATCTTTGTGTACTTTACTCCAATCAATCCAAATAACTTTACTCCATTCTTTATTTATTTTTTCATCTTGGCCACCTTCTGTTTGCCATTTTTGAATGTTTGTTTGGTGTATTTCGCTCGATTTTTCGGCAAGTTCAATTAGTTTAGATGATAACGCAAAAGCACTAAATGTTTTTCCAACAAGTTGATTGCTGGCATCTGCTATAAAAATTTCACTTTTTATTCCTTTGTTGTTTATCCAGTTATCAAATTTTTCTTGAGAAAGGTGGTATTCGCCTATAAAAATACTTCCTATAAAAAATGAAAAACCGGTAATACAAATCAATAACCCGATGTTTTTTATGAGTTTCATTGTTCTTGTTTTAATTTAATGCAAAGATTCGTTTCCAATCTCTTTTTTTAACGCGAAGGTTAGTTCCGTTTTTCTGATTATATTGGTTCATTATTTCGTTTTCATATTGTTTAAAAAACTCAGGGTCAAAATTAGCGTCTTTTAAATGTTGCATAATGTAGTCCATTGTTTTTTCTCCAGTAATCCAGCGTTCACAGACCTCGTGTCGCATTCTAATCCCGAAAGTATTAATACCTAATAGCTTTTTATTGGTTTTATCATATACTAAATGTAAACAGATTTTACCATTTTGGTGCTCCCAATAAAACTCAGCTTCACTATTTTGTAGTTGAGCAAAAACCCAACCGTAAGTTTGGTATTCAATATCAAAAAATTTAGCTGAATTAAACCACATCCCCGGTCTATAAGCAGTTTTATTATCACAAATGGTTTGTGCTAATGTTTCGCCCATCATTCTGCCTGTGTACCAAACTTGCTCTAAATTTTTTCTTCCTGTCGGATGTTTATGAAACTCAGCACAATCGCCTAAAGCATAAATATCAGGAGTATTGGTTTCTAAAAATTCATTTACAAGAATCCCTCTGTTTAATGCTATATCTCCATCTTTTAAGAAAGCAATATTCGGGCTAACGCCTGCTGTTAATCCAACAAATTCACATTCAATTTGTTTATCATTTTTAGTGATAATGTGTTTTACCCTACCATTTTCATCAGCAATAATTTCTTTTAATTCTGTTTCAAAATGCAAATCAACGTGATGTTCTTTTAAATGTCGAGAAATTAAATTACCTTCTTTTTCTGGTAAAACCCCTCCCCAAAATCTGTTTTCGCGAACTAAAAAAGTAACTTTTATTCCTCTCGACAAAAACATTTCTGCCATTTCAACACCAATTAAACCACCGCCAACAATAACTGCTCGCTTTGTAGTTGGAGAATATTTCTCCATCCTTTCTAAATCTTGATAAGAATAGAGCCCTTGTACAGCATCTAAATCTTGTCCTGGCCAACCGAATTTATTTGGTTTAGAACCTACAGCCAAAACTAATTTGTCATAAGCTAATGTAGTTCCATTGTTTAATTTTAATTCTTTTTTGTGAGGGTCAATATTTTGAACAAAAGCTCTTAGTAAATTAATTCTGTTTTTTTTCCAAAACCAATCTTCATAAGGTTTTGTATCTTCAAACTTCATATGCCCCATGTATATATACATGAGTGCAGTTCTAGAGAAAAAATGATCTGTTTCGGCAGAAATTATCGTGATTTTTTTATCGCTTAACTTTCTAATGTGCCGAGCAGTGGTTGTTCCCGCTATTCCATTTCCAATAATAACAACGTGTTCCATTAATTACTTGTTTTAATAGTACAAATTAATGCAGAATGATTGAATTTTGTTGTCTAAACTTTGACATACTTAATCAAATGTAAATGCGTTACTTTGTTTTCGATTTTATAAAAATATGAATAAAAGAAGATTGCAAATTGTGTTTTTTTTCTGGTTGTTAACAGTTACTGTTAGCGGACAAGAAAATAAAAATGTACAAGACTATACTCCTTCTTTATTAATTAGTAAGGGACAAACAGAATTTAAGCTATTTAATAGCCTATACACTCAAAATCAATTTTTTAATGCAGAAGGGACAAAATTAGATGCGGGTGGAAGAAGTAATTTTTTCACTTCAATTATGGAGTATAATTATGGTGTTTCTTCTAAAGTAACCTTAGGTGGAGAAATTTGGTTTAGGTCTGTTGCTAATGGAGTTTCAAATTCAAGCCCAACAAAAGTGTTGGCGTTTACTAATTCTTCTCAATCGCGAACGGGAATAAACTTGGCAGGAATAAAAATTAAGTTTAATCCTATAAAAAAATGGGAAAAATTTAGTGTGCAAAGTGGCTTAATGTTAAGCGTTATTTCTGATCCTCAAAGTGAAAACTTAGACAGACCTTTTTTAGACAATAACAGACATTTATGGATTACTAAGTTGTTGTATGACAAAAAAATAAGTGAAAAATTTCAAGTGTTTACACAGTTTGCTGCGTGGGTAAGTATTGACAAAGAACTGGATGACGAAAATATGGGGTTGGCAACACCTTTAGATGTGTTTATTAGTTATTTTCCTTCAAAAAAAATTACGATTTATTTACAAAACCAATTTTGGCCATCTTTAGGAGGTGAAGGGGTCTCCTCTTATTTCGTACAAGAAGGCTTAGGTCTCAAATACCAACTTGCAAAAGGCATTGAACTAGAAACTTCTTATACTCTGTTTGTTGTAGGGAAAGATACCGGGGCTGGGCAAACATTTAATTTAGGAGTTAGAATTTTACATTAATTAAATGGGTGTATCAAAGAATATAGGAGTATTTGTTATTCTTGTGGTTTTGATTTTTAGTAAAGCAAAAAGTCAAAAAATTAATGGTGTTTGTTTTGTTTCACCAAGCTCGAAAGAGCTATTTTCTAATTTTAATTCTTTAGACCGGATAAATGCGAATTGGGTGGCATTAACTCCTTATGCTTTTTCTAAAGCAAATGAACCTTCGGTTAAATTTAATTACAAGCACAGCTGGTGGGGAGAACAAACAGAAGGAACCATTTCTATGATTAAACAAGCGAAAATGGAGGGGTTAAAAATAATGCTTAAACCTCATGTTTGGGTAATGGGAGAAGGTTGGTGTGGTCAGTTTGATTTAAAAACAGAACAAGAGTGGGAACAATGGCAAAAAGAGTATGCAAAATATATTCTATCTAATGCTAAAATTGCTCAACAATATAATGTGGAAATGTTGTGTATAGGCACGGAGTATAAAATTGCAGCAACAAAAAGGGTTGTTTTTTGGAAGGGATTAATAAAAGCTATTCGTAAAATTTATAAAGGGAAAATTACTTATGCTGCCAACTGGGATAATTTTCAAAATATTAAATTTTGGGAAGGTTTAGATTACATTGGGGTTGACTCTTATTATCCTTTATCAAAAACAAAAGATGCCAATAAAAAGGAGTTAAATGATACATGGAAAAAGATTGTGTCGACACTAAAAAATTTTTCGGAAAGTCAAGATAAAAAAATAATTTTCACTGAATTTGGTTATAAAAGTGTAAACTTTTCGGCTTGGAATCAATGGGAAATAGAAAGCATTAAGCCAGATAAAAATGTAAACCTTAAAGCACAAGAAAACGCTTATCGTTTATTGTTTCAAAATATATGGACACAAAAATGGTTTGGAGGAGGTTTTTTATGGAAATGGTTTGCTGATGATAAAAAATCTGGAGGAGAAAATAATTCTGATTACACTCCTCAACACAAACCTGTAGAGAAAATAATTAAACAATATTATAAGTAAACAGCTATATTTTATACTTTTGGCTTAGTCTTTGGTTTTGAGAAGATTAAATTTATAATTATGAAAAATATATTATCTATATTATTAATTGTTGCAGTTTTTATAGGGTGTAAATCATCTAGTAAGCAATTAGAGCGAGGAGATTATGATGCTGCTTTACAGAAATCTGCAAAGAAAATAAAAAGGAACCCAAGTAAAAACGATGATGAAGTTTGGGTGTTTAATGATGCTTATCGAATGGCGACAACGCGTGATAATGAAGCGTTAGTTCGTTTAAAAAGGAAAGGAGATCCTGCTCTTTGGGGTAAAATATATCGTACTTATGTTAAAATGGATGCACGTCAAAACTTAGCAATTTCATTACCTCCAGTAGGGATTGAGTTTGATGAGAAAGATTATACTGCTGATCTTAAAAATGCTAGATTAAAAGCTGCCGAATACGCTTATGCAAAAGGGACTCAACTGTTGAACATTGATAATAGGTTTGAAGCAAGAAAGGCATATAGCAGATTTTTAGAAGTAAAAACATATGATCAGTATTATAAAGATGTGGATAATAAGTTAATGGAGGCCAAATTTAAAGGGACAACTAACGTGTTTTTTAAAATAGCTGACAACTCTAATGTTGTTGCACCCAAAGGATTAATTGCAGAAATTCAGCGAATTAATATGGATGAGTTAAATGAAACTTGGAAAAATTATGACACTTATATTGATACTAATAAAATATACCATTATTCTATTTTTTTAAATATAAAATTAATTGATGTCTCGCCAGAAGAGGTAAAAGAAAATAATTACATGGAAAGCAAAGAAATTGAAGATGGTTTTGATTATGCGCTGGATGCGAATGGAAATGTTAAAAAAGATACGTTAGGAAATGATATTAAAATTCCGAAGTATAAGATCATTACTTGCCATGTAAAAGAAATACACCAATTTAAAACTGCACGTATTTCTGGGGTAATAGATTACATTGATAATTATAGTGACAAACTATTAAAAAGTGAGCCGATAACTTCTGATACTAAATTTGAGCATCATTACGCAATCGCAAATGGAGATTTAAATGCATTAAAACAATCTACAAGAAACAAAATAGGGGCTGATCCATTACCATTTCCTGCAGATGAACCACTTGTATTACAGGCAGGTGATGTGTTAAAAGAGATGACTAAAGGTATTATTGTTAGGAATAAGAGTTTTTTGAAATAAGCTTAAAACTCAAATTCCAATTGTTCTAAAAAGACATCCTTATTCTCTTGTTCAAAATTGGAAGTTTGCAGCCCTATAAGTCTAATCCCTTTTTCTATATTAGGTATTGCTTCTAAGAGGTGAAGAGCGATACTTTTAATTTGTTGATTACTTAGTAGTTCTGTTAATGTTTTACTTCTTGTAATTTGTTTAAAATCACCGTACTTCACTTTTAATGTTAATGATTTACCTGCACCACCAGAGTTACTAATCCGTTTAACTAAAATTTCAGTTATCAGGTTAATATTCTCAATCATTTCTTCTTTGGTGGTAATATCATGCTCATAGGTGCGTTCTGCTCCTAACGATTTTCTAATTCTATTTGGGTTTACAACTCTATTATCTATTCCTCTGGCAATGTTGTAATAGTATTTTCCTGCTTTTCCAAACCACTGAGTAAGTTGTTGTTCCGATTTCCTTTTAAGATTAGTGCCAGTAAAAATTCCTTTTAGGTGCATTTTTTTAGCAGTTACTTTTCCAACGCCAAAAAACTTTTCAATGGGCAATTTTTCAATGAATTTCTCTGACATACTTGGAGTAATCACATAAAACCCATCAGGCTTATTATAATCAGAAGCTATTTTTGCTAAAAACTTATTGTACGATATTCCTGCCGAAGCAGTAAGTCCAGTTTTGTCTTTTATTTTTTGTTTGATTTCTGTTGCAATATCCATCGCAAATTCCATATCAAATTTATTCTCGGTAACATCTAAATAAGCCTCATCTAATGATAATGGCTCTACTAGATCGGTATACTCTTCAAATACTTCTCTAATTTGTTTAGAAGCTTCTTTGTATGCATCAAATCGTGGTTTCACAAAAATAAGTTGAGGACATTTTCGATACGCAATTGAAGATGGCATGGCCGATTTTACCCCATACTTTCTTGCCTCGTAACTTGCTGCAGCAACAACCCCTCTTTCTTTAGATCCGCCAACAGCCAGTGGTTTCCCTCGCAATTCAGGATTGTCGCGTTGCTCTACAGATGCATAAAAAGCATCCATATCAATGTGCAGTATTTTTCTAATATTTTCAGACATTACTTTTTGCCCTTATTTAATTTAAACTTTTTCGGAACAACAAACCCTAAGCTTAGTTTTACAGCTAAGTTATCTGATGATTTATCAAAACTATATGGACCGTAACGATAAAAAGCACCTACACCAAAAGAAAAATAATACCACCTTATAATATTATTGATAACTAAACCCGACTCATAATATCCTTTTTCCATGGTTTTAAAATCAACACCACTATGAGCTCCTTCATAAGATAACGCTCCGAAACCAATACTAGAAGTGATAACAAATTCAGGTTCAAATTTTTTAACTTTAAATAATAACGAACCAAAAGAATGTCTGAAATGAAAATGAATATACTCGCTCGAAAAAAACTCGTAAGGCAGCATAGTTTCAAAAGCATTTTCTGTAGAAATACTAATGGATTTCCATGAACTTTCTAAATTCATTGTACCTAAAGAGCTGTTCAATTTATGCTGTGGAACTCTTCCGTTAATTAAACCTGTTTCGATATAAAACTTTGGATGGCCTAAGTTTTTAATGTAAAACCTTTTTTCAGCTCTAAAAGTAAACCGAGTATATTGATACTCTCCTTCAAAATTCTTAACTCCTTGTTCAACTTTAGCATAAAGAATGGGGTACTTACTTGAAATCGGGTATGTTCTGCTTGTTGTTTTAACTACTTTTTCTTTAAAGGCATATCTAAACCCAATACCAATTTCACTAAATTTATATCGCTGACTTTCTATTAAAGCATTGTTAGCATCTCTACTTTTATAAAAATAACGATTCGTTACGTTAACATTTTCTTGGTTGACAAATAAGTTAATTTTTAAATAGCGTGCAGTTCTAAATTGAAAACGAGCTTCAATTTTTTCGATATTATTCATGCGTTCCAAATTGAAAAACCGTCTATTCCCCGCAGTTGAAAATGTTGGTGTTTTATAACCTTGAAAATTAACTACTCCAGGTTCAGCAACATCTTTAACGTAAGCAACATTAAACTCAATATTATTTCGTTTGTGAATAATGAAATTTAGGTCGGCTCCATATTTTTCTTTCTTATCTTTAAAAGCATAAGCACCATACCCTCCAACAGAAAACCATTTTGAGAATTTTTTACTGGTGTGCAATCCAGCGCCTAAACGAATCCCTTCATATTTATTATCGTTCAGAAAACGATTGAGGTCAAAATCTATAATTCCCCAATTTATTTTTCCTACCGAAAAACTTTCTAACAACGTCATTTTCTTATCAAAATGATAATGTTTTCCCAGACTATCAATAGTGTGGTAAGAATTGATTTCTTTACTTGTTAATGGATTAATTCGGTGTTCAGCCCAAAAAGTACTATCTTTTTTTGTGGCTTCTTCATCAATTTCAGTAACAATGTTGCTAAATTCTTTGTTGTTGATATCAGGATTTATTTCAATGTTTTTAATGTAAGTTCTGTTCACTCCAAGTGTTTTGATTTCTCCACCTTCATACATGTCTATAATTAAATCAGAGTTTAATTGTACAGGAAACCAGCTCCCATTTATTTTTTGGTATTGCTGCTGAATTTTCATTGAAATCATTTCATCTGAAGCAACAGGTTCGGCAATAACATTTTGTAAAGCATAACCATCAGTATTGATATAAAGTAATCCTTTTAATGCATCAAAATTTTTTCCTTTTCGGGGCTGAAAGGACAGAATGAAAACGGTATCAGCACCATTAAAAATAGTATCTTCAATTAAAAATAAATACTTATTAATGCTGTTGGGTGAAATGGGGTTGAGGTATTCGTTTTCTAATAATTTTAATGTTGGATTGTAAAAAGTAAATGACTGTAATTCTGTTGCAATTAAAGCAAATGTTGGGTTTTGAAGTCCAGATACTTTTGACGCAATTACCTTTTCGTAACTTCTATCAGGTTGTTTGTATTTTCGTTCAGTAACTGATTCCATCATCATTAAATAATGATTTTCTAACCAGTCTAATGTTTTTTGATTGCTAGTATCTATTTCAGCATCTTGTCTATAAAGCGCTAAACTATCCATAAACATAGAAAAATACATCTTACTATACGTTTCATATTTAAAATTCAAGCTTTTTTCTGGGTTGTTTTTATTTCTGTTTTTGATGACTTCTTTAATAATTCGTTCAGCAGGATTTACTCCCGGAAAAACCTTAAATTCTTCTAATGCAAATGATGTTCGTTGCATTTTAATAAGAATATTCGTTTTGTTTTGGAGTGCTATTTCTTTTGGTTCATAACCAACATAACTCAATTTTAAAGAGGAAATTGATACAGGAGAATTTAGTTTAAAAACCCCATCAATATCGGTTGTTGTTCCCTTATTTGAGTTATTAATTACAATATTTACGAACGCTAAAGGGTCTTTTGTTTTACTATCAATTACCTTTCCTTTTATTTGGTGTTGGGCAAGTAATCCTTTTACAAAAAAGAGAATAAAACATAAAATGAAAAAGTGTTTTTTCATCGTATAAAAATAACAAGAATTTTACTGTTTTTTGCGTTAGAAATTTTTGTGGCATCCTTTTTTCTGAAACTCCTCCAAGGTTTATATTGACAATCAATATAAACCTTGAAGGGCTTTATTTAAAAAAACATATAGTGCATAGCTTGTTAAAACGCCCAAATTATTCTGTTGTAGAATTTTTATACAAATCAAAAATCAAGGCATATTTCATTGCTAAACTTTTATAATATGAATACCTTCCTGAGTCTCCTCCATGCCCAGCATTCAAGTTTGTTTTCAATAAAAGAATATTTTTATCTGTTTTAAAACTCCTCAATTTAGCTACCATTTTTGCAGGTTCCCAATAACCGACTCGACTATCATTTATGCCAGTAAAAAAGAACATTGGTGGATAGTCTTTTTTAGCAACATTTTCATAAGGAGAATAGGATTTTATATACTTATAGTATTTTTTATCATTCGGATTTCCCCACTCTTCATACTCGCCAGTTGTTAGTGGCAATTTATCATCTAACATGGTATTAACAACATCTACAAAAGGTACATCCAAAATTACCGCCTTAAATAATTCTGGTCGCATATTAGCAACTGCTCCCATTAATAAACCTCCTGCACTTGCTCCTTGTATGGTAATATTCCCTTTTGTAGCATATTCTTTTTCTATTAAATATTCAGTACAAGCTATAAAATCGGTAAAGGTTTTCTTTTTGTTTAACATTTTCCCATCTAAATGCCATTTTTCACCTAAATCATTACCTCCTCTAATGTGTGCTATAGCATAAATAAAACCTCTATTTATTAAAGGGAATAAAGAGGTATTAAATCCAACTCCTTGTCCAGAGCCATAAGATCCATAGGAGGTTAATAAGATTTTATTTTTTTGAGGTTCTTTTTTGTTTATTGCCCAGTATTTATTGTAAAACAGCGTAATCGGTATCTTTTCTCCATCTTTTGCTGTTGCCCATATACGCTCAATTTTATAGGCTGAATGCTTATTTGTTTGCCATTTCCTTCGCTTAACAATTCGTCTCTCTTCTGTTTCCATATTGTAATTGTAAACCGTATGAGGAGTAATGTAAGAACTGTAATTAAACTGTAAAGAGTCTGTTTCAAATGCTGGATTATAACCTATTCCAATAGAATAATAATCTTCTTTAAACTTAATCTTATGACTTTTATCCGTGGAAAAATTTAACACTCTTAACCTTGGTTGTGCATCTTCTTTTTCACTAATAACGAGAAATTTGTCAAAAATTTCGAAACTACGCAGTAATATTTTTTTATTGTGAGGGACTAAAGGTTTCCATTTATTCATGGAATAATCTGAAGTATCAGCTACCATTATTTTACCGTTTAGTGCTTTTTTGTTAGTTAAAATAAAAAAACGATTTTTTGCATGAGACACCATATATCGGTGATTTTCTTCTCTAAAGTATAAGAGCTTTGGAGTAAAATTAGTAGCGTTTGTTCTTAAAAAATATTGCTCCGATGTTGTTGAGCTTGAAGAATGAATAAAAATAAATTCTTTGGATTTAGATTTCCATAGATTTAATCCAAACCGAACATCTTTTTCAAACTTAATTACTCTATCATTTGTTTGGTTTGTAAATAAACTATGTATAGTTACTTTATTAGTCCGATTCGTTTTTTTTTCTTGCGATGCATAAATAAGTGTACTATCGTTAAGCCAAATCAAGCTCGAGGCAAACGTTAAACTATCTTTTAATAATTTATTTGTCTTCAGGTTTTTAAACTTAATAACATAATTATCATTCCCGGTTGTATTTTCTGAATAAGCCATAATATTATTATTAGGACTTATTGCAGTTACGGCAGCATTATAATACTGTTTATCCTTAGCCATTTCTTGCACATTTAACAACACCTCTTCTTTTGTGCTATTTTCTTTTTTACGATAATAAATTGGATACTCATTTTCACCTATATATTTTAAATAATAAATGTATCCATTCTTTTTTATGGGTAAAGATTTATAGTTTTTTTCAGTGTAATTTTTTAGTTCAGAAAATAAACTTCGTTGTTGTTTCCTTAGCGGAATAAAATAATTACTAAAATATTTATTCTCAGCATTGATATAATCCATTACTTCTCTATTTTGTTTAGGCTGAGTTACATCTTTCATCCAAGCATAATTATCAATTACTTCTTCTTTATGAATGTTATATTTAAAAGGCATTACTTCTGCTATTGGAGCTTTAAGTGTAGTATCTCTTCTATGCTTATCGGAAAATTGTTTTTCTAATACTTTTTTATCTTCCATGTCCTTTCTAATATTTTCAGGAATATTAAATTCAGATCTTTTAACACTATATTTTGTCCAAAAAGTATCATTATAATACAGCGGATAATCAAACAATTGATTAGCATCTGAATTGGTGAAAAGAGTCTCTTTTTTAAAAATATTATCCGTTGTTTTAGGATGGATGTTATCAATGAAAATTTCTATGGTTGCATTATATGGTGTTACAGTATTCTCAATAGTATCTTTATAAATAAATTCATCTTGTTGTTTGATTGATGTGAGGTAGTACTTATCATTTATCAGTGTGTATTCTTCTTTAATCCGATAATCAAAATGTTTAATATTCATAGCATTAAATCCACATAAATATTTTTTTAAATTTTTAGAAATAGCATATTCTATTGATTTGATAGCGAAAGTATTTCTATCAATGATCATTTTTCCTTCTTGATTATTTTTTCTAAAACGACCTCTATATTTCCATTTTTTATTTGTTGTATCTACTATCTCCCTAGCCGTTTTCGGAATAAAATACAATACATAATTATATCCTTTATGAATACTGTCTAACTCCTCTTTGAGCGTATAATCAAACTCATTAAATTTCTTTTTATTTAAAAAATACTGACGAAACTTTACCCTATCTTTCGCTAATAAACCAAGAGGACCTCCCTCAATATTAGCTGTTAAATTTCTTTGAGTTAAATTATCGCTACTACGTGCTTCAATAATTTTTAATTCATCTTTCTTTAGTGTTCTAAACCAAAAGTGCCCCCGATGTAAACGTTCTCCCCATGAGCGAGGCAAGTCACTTAAAGTACTTGGCGCTTCCCATACACTTGTGTACTCTTTATTCTTATATTTTTTATATTGATATGGAGCATAATTAAATTCACAAACAGCATCAGCATACTTAATATATTTACCATTTTCTGTTAGAGTTTCACGATAGTATGCGTCAAAAGAAAGAGTGTCGTTACTATAATTTTGTTCTATATTTTTCAATACTTTTTTAAGCATTTGTTTAGGGGTGTAATCCTTACGAGCAACAACAGTAAATTCAGCAAGGCTTGCGATATCCTTCTTAATGTAAATATTGTTTCCACTAGGTTTTAACGAGGATATTAAAATAGATTTTTTAGTATACCCTAAAAAAGAAATAGTCAATTTTTCAGCCGCATATTCTTTTGGAATGGTTAATTTAAACACTCCATTTTCATCAGTAGCAGTACCAAAACCTTTGCCTTCGATTAACACTGTTGCAAAAGATGCTGGCTGCTTATCATCAGAACAGATTATTTTTCCAGTAATGGTTTGTGCAACCAAAAACTTAAACCCAATTAGAGTAAATACTAATAAATACCTCATACTTTTTTCTTGTGAAATTTACTTTTAAACGATTCTTATATATCGTTAGTGTGGCGAAACTAAAAAAAGTGACATCTTGTTCCGAATTAATTATACATTTTTAACTAACTATGATTGCGTAATTTTGAAAACCATGTTTGGAATAAACAGCGATCATATTAATTTACTATCAAAACTTACTTTACAGCGAGTTGTAAATGCAGTGCGTGTAAAATGGAGTTTTCATTATTCTAAATTGGTTAAAAAACCTGTTATTAATGCTCAGCCGATTAGTATTACTATTGAACCAACAACGGCTTGTAATTTGGGATGCCCTGAATGTCCGAGTGGCTTAAAACAGTTTAGTAGACCCGAAGGGAATTTAAAACAAGATTTTTATAAAAAAATTATTGATCAGACATATCAAAAGTCCTATTATTTGAATTTCTACTTTCAAGGAGAACCGTTTATTAATCCTGATTTTTTGGAAATGGTACGTTATGCTGATAGTAAAAACATGTACACAGCAACAAGTACCAATGCACATTTTTTAACAGAAGAAAACGCTAAAAAAACGATAGAATCTGGCTTGAGTAGATTAACCATTTCTATTGATGGAACAACTCAGCAAACTTATGAGAGTTATCGTAAAAATGGCTCGTTAGAAAAAGTTGTTGAAGGGGCAAAAAACGTTATTAAATGGAAGAAAAAGTTAAAATCAAAAACACCTTATATTATTTTTCAATTTTTAGTAGTAAAACCTAATGAGCACCAAGTTGAGGATGCCAAAAAACTAGCTAGTGAATTAGGAGTTGATGAAATTCGTTTTAAAACAGCTCAACTTTACGACTATAAACATGGCAATGAATTAATGCCAACGATAGAAAAATATTCTCGGTACAAGAAACTGGCTGACGGAACATACCGTTTAAAAAACAAAATGCTTAACGAATGTTGGCGTATGTGGAGTTCTTGTGTTATTACTTGGGATGGTAAAGTGGTACCTTGTTGTTTTGATAAAGATGCCATACACCAATTGGGCGAAATAGAAAAAGCACCTTTAAAAGATATTTGGACCTCTAAATCTTATAATGGTTTTAGAAAAGCACTTTTAACTAACCGACAAGAAATTGACATTTGCCAAAACTGTACGGAAGGAACTAAGGTTTGGGAGTAAAAGCATTTGCTTCCTTTTCAAGGTTTCTTCATATCATTATAATGTATTTAGTTCTTATTTAAGTTTTTTCTAATTTTTATAAAAAATAGCTACCATAATCTGATAGCTATTAATTATTCTTTTAAGCCCAGTCATTTAAAACTTAAAAGGAATATGTTTTTTTAATTAACTACTCACTATAATTACAGGAATTTTGCATAGCTTTTTTAACAGACTTTCGGTTAGCTTTAATGCTTCGTGTTTAATCTGAACAGATGATTTTAAATCAATCGCTAAGAGTCTAATTTTTCTTTGTTTTGACATCCTAATTCCTGTATGAAAAAATCTTTTTACCGTAGAGGCATCAATCTTTTCATTTTCAGTAAATTTTACCTTTAAATGAGTTTTATCTAAAAAGATACTATTCATCTACACTTTAAATTAAGATGAAAATATTATTCCCAATATTGGTAGTAGAATTAAAAAAAACCAAAACAAATAAGCGTGTATATTCGGTGGCGTATTTGATTTTATTTGTGTGTTTTGTTTTAACACCTTCGTATTGTTTTTATATTTTTTCAACTTTAAAATAATTAATGTTACCTTTTACTTCTATTATTTTTATAAAATATAATCCTTTAGGATATTTGTTTATATCAATAGCATTTTCTCCTTCTACAAGTGTTTTTTGTTGTAATAATTTTCCTTGAGCATCATACAGTGTTAGTGTTGTATTTTCTTGATTATTTACCAAACGGATAAATAATATATTTTTAGTAGGATTAGGGTAAATAGTAATCTTAGAATCGATATTATCAATACTAATTACAACAATATTAGAATATTCAATTTGTCCATTAAAATCAGTTTGTTTTAATTGATAATACAATGTTTTAGAGCTTGATGTTGAGTTGTTAAAATAATCTTTATAAGAATAGTGACGTGTCGAATTTGAATTTCCAGATCCGTTAATCTCTGTGATTTCTTGCCAATGAAATGCATCTTCACTTCGATATAAAGTAAAATAATCGTTGTTAATTTCAGAGGCTGTTATCCATTCTAATAGATTATAATTATTCTTGTTTATCCCTGTAAAAGAGAGTAATTCTACTGGTAAAGGAATTTCTGTTGGAGTACATGTCATACTATATCCATCTCCGTTTCCTCCAGAAAAAATAGAGTTATCAATCAAAACATACTCTTCTTCATAACAACTAATAGTATATCCATCAGCATCTCCTCCACTAAATATACCATTAGTTAAAGAAGGCAGATCGTAAGATTCTTCATAGCAATCTATGTCAAACCCATCGGAGTTTCCTCCACTAAATATCCCGTTAGTTAAAGAAGGAATATCATAATTTTCTTCATAACAACTTATGTCAAATCCGTCTGAGTTTCCTCCGCTAAATATACTATTAGTTGATGCAATAATATTATAACTTTCTTGATAACAGGTTATAGTATAACCATCTGAGTTTCCTCCTGCAAATATGCTGTTAGTTAAAGATGGGATATTATAACTTTCTTGATAGCAACTCATAGCATATCCATCAGTATTTCCTCCTCCAAATATTACATTATTTTGAGCATTTAATATGATAGAAAAAGTAAGGACAAAAACAAATGTTGCCAAAATTTTCAATATGTTTTTGTCCTTACTCATTTTATTTTACGATAAAAAGCTTAATTGTTTCTAAAGTGTTTTCTTGTCTGAAACTCAAATAATAAACTCCTTGTAAAAATTCAGAAGTATTAATTGTGTTAACTTTTTTTGTACCATTAAACTGCTCCTTAAAAATAACTCGTCCTAGGGCATCTGTAATTGTTAATTGGGTATTGTTATTAATCGTAGTAAAACTGAAATAATTATTAGCAGGGTTAGGATAAACTGTAATTAAACTATTTGAAGTTATTTCTTTAAGACCAGTAATAATAACATTTTGACAAGAAGAAGTATCTAAACAAGCACTTTGTGTAACAACAACAGAATAGTTTCCGTTAGCTGTTGGAGTATAGCTTGAACTAGTTTCTCCAGCTATAAGAGCATTTCCATTATCACAATTTAACCACTGGTAAGTTGCTGAAGTTGCTGTTGCTGTTAATGTATTTCCTGATAGCGTAACAGCTGTATTAACAGTTTGTGAATTAATTGTTGTTGAGCTATTAGTTGTACAACCTGTATTATCAGTAACTGTTATTGTGTATGATCCAGCACATAACCCTGTTTCTAACGATGCATTTCCTCCTGAAGACCAGCTGTAAGTAAAAGGTGATGTTCCTCCATTAGCAATAGCTGTTGCTGTTCCATCGCAACTACTAAAACAGGTTGGGGTAGAACTTGCACTCACAGACAAAAGGTTTGGACTAGTACCTGGAGCATTGTAAAAATGTAAACTACTACTATTGAAAATACTACAACCAGACGGTACTGTAGTCGTAACACAAAGTATATAGCTTGTGTTTTGACAAAGTTGATTCCATTCAGGATTAAAAGTGCCACTTAAACCTGCATTTGAAATATTAATAGGAATAGGAGTGGAACACGATCCTGGCAAATATAATGTTGCCATTCTACTACTGGCAATAGTAAGGTCGCAATTAGGAGAGCCATTTGTTGCAAAACTTTGAACAGCCCCTAAAGTTCTATTGGCAGAAGAGGTAACTGTAAAACAATCAGTAAAAGTTACTCCTGTAAGACCTGGGTTATAGCTTGATGAAATTGAACTAAATGGTGCGTTTAAAGCTACAGCTCCACTTGAATATAGTGTGCCCCCGTTACCTGGATTTGAGCATGGATAATTACCTTGTGCTGAAACAGCTAAGGTTGTAGTGGCAATTATGATAGCCATAAGTAGTTTAATTTTTTTCATAAGTTTTCTTTTTTAAATTTATAAATGATTATTGGTTTTTATATTAATGAATTTTCTTGCAAAAAAGTTGTTTAAAACAGTTTAGGAGGTTAGTCCTCTTCTTAATTGTTTAAGGTGCAGTTCTTACTAATCTTATTCCAACACCTGCAGGTCTAATAGTGTAAACGCTTGTTACCGTACCATCAATTACACCGTGATTATAAGCACTATAATTCTCTATAAAATATCTTTGAGAGGTACGCATATTATATAATGAATTATTACCTGCTCCATTCGAAAAAGCACCACCTCTTAAAGGCAAATTATAATCAGCAGTACCTGAACCGCCTGTATTTAGAGCTGATCTAGGCCAACCCTCATTTGCAAGACCTGAGCTATTTAATTCTCCATCGCCATGATTTCCTATATAATTTCTATGTACTGAATTTCCAAGAAAGATAACTAATTCCCATACATTTCCTGAAAGTTCCATTACACCATAGTAACTAGCACCAGTTTCTTGTCGCCCTCCAGTGGGTGCGCTAGCTGCAAAAACCCCACACCTTAAAGGGCGATTTATTGTTCCGTCTGTTGGCTGGTAAGACGCGTTACCAGTTCCTGCCCCTGAATTAACACTTTCGTTAGCTCCAAGTGGATTCGTTACTGTATAAGCAGTAGCATGAATATTTGTAGTTCCCCAAGCATACTCATAAAGGTAGGCATTCACTGGTCCTCGGGAAGCTTTTTCATATTCTAGTTCTGTCATCGGTCGCATAGCAGACCAATCACCATAAGCTTGCCAATCATCCCAAGAAACACGATCTAATGCTTGGTTCGGTCTAGTAGTTGTTTTATTCGGCCAAGCTCCTGCCATTCCAGTAGCTGTAACATTTCGTGTTCCATATTGAGAAGTTGTTAATTTATTATACAGATGAATCCATTGTTCTTGAGAAGCTTCATATTTCATCATGTAAAAAGCAGTATAGCCTGTAGGAAAATCAGCGTTATCTACTGTTCCATCGTCATTAAAATCTAAACCGCCATCACCGTCAATTCCTACTCCATTACTTTCTAATTGAGCATCATCATAAATATTATTATCTGTTCTAATATCACCGACTAAAGCCGTTGTTATGGTTACATGATTGTTAGAAGTTCCAGAATGGAAAGATGCATAACTTTCTAAACTCCCATCTCCATCACCTAAATCAAAACTCCCTGTAGGTATGTAAACCATTTCAATTCCCAGAACACAAACTTCTACACTATCATCATCCGCTATACCATCAACACCATAATTCCAACGTAACTGTACACCTGTATAATTAATTGATGTTTGTGCCATATCAGCATTAGCATATAAAAACACACCATGACTACCTCCCACACCATCATCATTATCACTATCTATTTCTCCACCTGCAGGCTCGGTATGCCCATCTCCAGAACCAGTACCATCTACATAATTAAAAGTAGCATGATGCCAAGTAGATTCATTAACCTTTCTATATTTTACAAAAACCCAAGCTGCATCCCAATTACTTTCCAATGTTGATGTTCTCCATGAGTTATCCCAAGAGATGTCAAATTGAACAAGAGTAAAGTCGTTTGCAACATCTCTTCCTGTAAGTGTGACATTAGATACTGATAGGTTATTCCCGAAAGTAGTGAAAGTGAATAATAGTGTTAAAAGTGAAATTGTAATTTTTCTCATAATCAATGTTTAATACGTTTAGAGTGTAATTTTAAGTTAAAAATAAAAATTACCATAGGATATATGATGTACAAACAATGTACATCATGTTATTATTTAATTAAAATTGATGTACTTATAAATTTATAAGTTATTGATAATAAGTGTTTAAGGTTTTACATTTAATGTACATGTTAGTTATTTAATGGATG